>NZ_JAVRBR020000140.1:0-104890 GCF_034531165.2 Dendronalium sp. ChiSLP03b
TGCCACTTGACGAATTGATATTTTCTCCTGAATATGTGCTGCAACTATTTTTTCTCGGAGATCGATTGAATATGCTTTCATGAAAAGATATTATTTTTCTTCTTACTAACTGTACCTCATAACAACGGGAAGTGCTGTAAATGTTACTTTAGATGGTATAGCAGTCCTAAATCATTAGTGAAAAACAAGATTTGCCAATAGATTTGCGAATTATTATAAAACTCGTAAATCTTAGTCTTTCAATTTTTAGAAATCAGATAGAATTGCCATATAAAAGCATTAGTCTGGACTCCAAACTGCTTGTTAAGTCATCCATTAGGTAGATTACTGGATTGAGGATGTCGCTTCGTTAGTCAGAGGACACATAATATTTAGGTTTCTATGATTGGTTTATAAGTTAAAAAACAGTAGCAAAAACTCATTGACTAGCATCAGCAACGATACAAGTCACGCATTAAGAGACATCTGGAGGGAAAATGCAACACGATGAGTTTATTGGACAAGTGCAAAATCGCGCTCACCTCAGTTCACGTGGTGATGCAGAAGTCGCAACCCGTGCTACTCTTGAGACATTGGCTGAACGCTTAGCTGGAGATGAGCCTCTCAACGCTGCCGCCCAACTTCCCAAAGGCATTGCAAATTATTTACAACACGAATATGCAGGTATGGGAACTCGCTTTTCTCTGGATGAATTTTTTCAACGAGTCAGCCAACGAGAAGGTGTAGAACTGCCAAATGCTGTTTATCATGCCCGCGTAGTGATAGAGGTACTAACAGAGGCTATTAGTTCAGGCGAGATCGATGATATTCGCTCGCAACTTCCATCAGAATACGATCCATTGTTTGAGGCAGGAAGCCAAGGACGGATGCGTGTAAATAATTAAGAACCCATTTCTAGGACAAATATATAGGAGCGTGACACCATGCTATTCCAAGACCGAACAGCAGCAGGTCAATTTTTAGCTGAAGCGTTAGCAGATTATGCTAATCGCTCAGACGTGCTGGTGTTAGCGCTACCTAGGGGTGGTGTACCTGTCGCCTTTGAAGTGACCAAGGCATTAAATGTCACTTTAGATGTGCTTGTGGTTCGCAAATTGGGCGTGCCTGATAACAAAGAACTAGCAATGGGAGCGATCGCATCTGGTGGCGTGCGGGTACTCAATCAAGATATTGTCCAGCAACTTAATATCTCTGATGAAGTAGTAGACGGAATTACGCTGCAAGAACGAGAGGAGCTAGAGCGACGCGAACAGCTATATCGAGGCGATCGCCCCTTTCCAGATTTGTGGGCACGTACTGTCATCTTGGTAGATGATGGTTTAGCAACGGGTGCAACCATGTGGGCTGCTATATTGGCATTGCGACAACAGCAACCTGCTCGGATTGTGGTTGCTGTGCCAGTTGCCGCGCCTGAAACCTACCAAGAGTTAGCAGGTAAGGTAGACAAAATTGTTTGCTCTGCCACACCCAGCCCTTTTTATAGTGTTGGTCGCTGGTACAAAAACTTCCCGCAAACCACGGATGAAGAAGTCCGCGACCTTTTAGCAACAGCTACAAAAAACCAGCGATCGTTATTCCTCAGCACGTAATGCTATGAGCGTTTGGGAATCTCGAAATTGGCTTTTTTAGATTGTCTATTTGGATTTTAAAAGAAATGAAATTACCACCAGAAATTACCTATCGTAATGTAGAAAAAACAGATGCAATTGATACTTTAGTTAATGAAAAAATTGCCAAGTTAGAGCAAGTTTGTGGTTATATTAGTAGCTGCCATATTGCAATTGAAAAAATACACGATCGCCCCCGTAGTGGTTCTCCTTACCGCGTGCGAATTGATATTACTATCCCCCCTGGTCATGAACTCGTAGCGGAAAGCAACCCGGCAGAAGGCATCCAGTACGAACCACTGGATGCAGTAATCCGAGATGCCTTTGATGCCGCTCGTCAGCAGTTGGTCAAACTCACCCAGCGCCAACATGAAAGCGATAAATCTGTAAGCCGTGAAGTAGCTCAGGAAACAACAGCACTTGTCACGAAGCTATTTCGAGATCGGGGCTATGGCTTCTTAAAAACCTTAGACGGTCAGGAAATCTACTTTCACTCCAATAGTGTGTTACATGACGATTTTCAACGTCTAGAAGTTGGTACAGGTGTTCATTTTTATCTCGAACAGGGCGAAGAAGGCCCCCAAGCAAGCACCGTCAAGATTGTTGATAAGCCAGGTGTCCGTGCAGGTAAGTCAGATCGGGTCCTCATAGAACCACCCTTAGATTGGAGGGAGTAATAAGTAGCTGTCATGAACTGCGTATACCAGGACAAATGAAAGAGCAGAGAATAAATCGTAATTAATAACCACAGCAAAAAGCTTGATACGGCTGGTTTCCAATACTTTACTTTGTTTCCCAAACAATACTACCTATCCCCATCTGGTATGAACTTACAAGTTTATGAATTGAAACAAACGGCATCGCAGTTACTAGCAGCGATGCTATCCAATCCGCATATTTATTCACAGGTAAGTGATGAGGGAGGCTACGGAAAAATGGAACAACAATTGATTTTGATTGCCGTTGAGATGGCTGAAAGCTTAATTAAGCATATTGAAAATGCACATCCTCAAGTTAAGCCGTAACTAAACCTCGTCTACCTTGAGAACTGTAGTCTTTTGCCAAGATACTGAGATTGCTTCCTTACGTCGCAATGACGCATCTGAATTATTGCCAACTCCAGGTTTCAAAATGGACGAGGTTTAATTAGCCGGACTTGATATTAATTACAAATTACGAATTACCCTCTGGGTGACGCTCGCAAGCTCGCTAACGGGAGTTTGCCAGACGCTCGTGACGCTCGTTCGCTCTTAGCGTCTCCCCTTGGGAGAGGACTCGCTAACGCTTTTGGCCGCCCCTTGGGAGAAGACTCGCGCTTCGCTGCCCTAACGACGCAAAGCAAAGCCAGTGCGTTTGGCGACTCTACCGACTTGTTCGCTGAAAGCGTTCTCGCAGGGTAGCAAGTGGCATCCAAGACGGCAACTCCCTCACGAATTACGAATTAGTATAGTCTGTATAGCCTTGAATATTTTCTGGTTCAAATTGACGAAGTATGCGAGTAGCTTCGCGGGTTAAATTTTCATCACCGTTTACCACAATCAAATATTTGCCAGCATTAAGACGATTCCGATAGGGTAAAGCATCGCCACTGCCAACTGTTGAGCCAACTAATCGACCTACTAATCCAGCACCTAATGCACCAGATATAGCTCCTAATATACCAGCAATAATTTCATTGCCAAATCGGGTAGTCTCTGGAAATATTTCAATTCCTGTCAGGTAGTTGAAAGCATAACCTGCTACAAATCCAAAAGGTATGAGCCAGTATAAAAGTCGATTAGTCTGTTTGCGAGCTTGTTTATTTGGATCGATAAATCCAAATTCATCAGCACTTTTATAACCTTTACCCAAAATATTGACTTGTGCTGTTGGCAAACCTGCTTTTTCCAAATCTGAATAGGCAGCTTCCGCTTGTGTTCGGTCTGGTAATACTGCAATAAGATAATTCATAAGATGAAGTATGAAGGGGCGCTGTAGTCTTACGCCCGTACTGTGAAGTATGAAATGAACTTTGTCAGTTACTTTTCGGGCATCTATAGCCAAAGTTATTCTGGCAAACTTTAATAATTATCAGATGAGTAAACTAGGGAGATTGCATCATTGACTCGCTTTGTACTTCCAACGAGTTAAACTGCTAAGAACTATTGTTGTTCTTGGTGACTTTTCTTCTAGCAACAGTAGGTAACCTAGGAAGCTCCTAGACTTCAAGCCAACAAGTCTAAATACCAAGACTATTACCTTTGTGTTTTAGAGTTCCCAGGATAGTTCGTTTACTACTACTGCTAGTAAGCAAAATAACTTTTCTTATTTCAGTAAACTTCTAACTTAAGAAGGAACTTGTCTTTAATAAGAAAATATTTTTGGCATTGTAAATTTGTATTGAGTTTTCATCTGGAAAGTATCTGTACCAAGGAAATATCAGACAAGTTTTATCGAATGTCATGAATGCTTATCTGATGCGGAAGAAAATCAAAGTTGTGTCACACGATACAAGGGAGGTAAAGTATTTCTATCTTAAAGCAGATGTGTAATATTCCAATACGGTTCAGTTAACAAAAGTAGGTTAGGTTGCGCTCCGCTTAACCTAACAAATTCATCGCAAATGTTGGGTTTCCTAACGTCAACCCAACCCACCTTAGTTTTCAGCCTTATCTGAACTGTATTGCGTTATGTCCTCTGGTTTTTTGTGCCAATGCCCATCGTCGCCTTTTTCGTAATCGCGCTTCACTGCACTCCAGGCAACACGAAAGGCACGCTCTTCTTCACCGTATTCTTCTTCAGCATTGTTAAATGCAGCCTGAAAAATTTCTTGAGCGTGTTTAGGTAAGTTGTTTTTTACTGAATCTGGTAAGTCATTTATCTGTTTGTAAGGCATAATTGTACTCCTTTGGGGACTGGGGCATTGGCTTGTCTCCTTACTTCCTAAGTTGCCATTTGGCTTTGAGGTGGAAAGCCATGCTGGATTCTGCCTTCGTCTGCATCAAATTCTTTGGAGGTTTTGAATAGTTCAAAACGTCCATCAGCAGCATACTGGGCACAACGATCGCGCAGTGCTTGCATTTCTTTTGCTTGCATTGGTTGAAAGCCACGGGCGATCGCTAAATTCTGACGCAGCACAGCTAATGAATCAATGCCACTGACAACAGTAGCAACTGGTAAACTCATGGCATAGCGTATGGCTTCTTGTGGGGATACTATACCTTTTTTGACAGCATTACCATTCCCGCTAAGACTTTTCATTCCAATTGCGGCAATGCCTCGTTTGTTGAGTTCTGGTAGTACCTGTTGCTCAAAGCTTTTGAAACTGGCATCAAAACAATTGAGCGGCATTTGCACCGTGTCAAACGGGTAATTATAAGAAAGCATCTTGAGATGAATGGCGGGGTCTTTGTGACCTGTAAAGCCAACAAATCTGACTTTACCCTCTTTCTTCGCTTGAGCTAAAGCTTCAATTACGCCGTTAGGACGAAAAATCATTTCCGGGTCGTTGTAGTAGACGACTTCGTGGATTTGCCACAGA
The DNA here is from genome assembly GCF_034531165.2 of Dendronalium sp. ChiSLP03b. Lineage (NCBI taxonomy): Bacteria > Bacillati > Cyanobacteriota > Cyanophyceae > Nostocales > Nostocaceae > Dendronalium > Dendronalium sp. ChiSLP03b. The sequence goes on from NZ_JAVRBR020000140.1 coordinate 5,128, forward strand.
TCGAGGCGATCGGTTTTGAGGCGGCGCAGGGATTCTTCAAGTTGCTGCATTGCGACTTTGCGATCGCGCCCGTGGGTGCAAACTTTGGTCATCAAAAAGACTTTATCCCGCCGCCCCTGTAACGCTTCTCCCATCCACTCTTCACTGCGGTGCTTGTTATATTCCCAGGCGTTATCCATAAAGGTGATGCCGTTATCAATGGCTTCGTGAGCGATGCGAATCGCTTCTTCCTTAGTTTTGGCCTGCCCCAAAGTCGCACCCCCCAACCCAATTGCTGACACTTTCACCCCTGTTTTTCCCAAGGGACGGCGAGGAATTTCACCAGTGTTTTGGTTATTTCTGGGAGTTGCAGAGAATTCTTGTACTTGTGCTGCTTCCGCTTGGGAATTGGCATTGAGGATGCGATCGGTGAAAATTGCCCCTGCACCTGCACCAATAAAGCCTAATCCCTGTAAAAACTGCCGTCGTTTTAACTCTAAAGTTAGATGCTTTTGGTCAGTTTCGTCGTTTTGACCTGCCATTGACTTTTTATACCTAAAAATGCTTACATTTCCTAACTACGCACCACAATTCTAGTTTTCATACCAATTCATAATTCCAACAGTTGGATTCGACCTGGGTTTTCACCCTTTAAATCTGTTGGCAGATTTTAGAGAAGTGATATCAACAGTGTGGTGTCAATCAACTAATTGTTTGTGGTTTAAAACTTGTTCGCCCATCCCAGTAATCAGCCTTATCCATAGTTACCTTCAGCAGTGCAATGTCGGGTTCGTCTAGTCCTTTGGGAAACCAAGTTTGCAGTTCCGGCTTCCATTGTTCTTGCATCTTATTATGGTCTTTCACCAGTTGGGCTGTACCCGATACAGAAATATATCGCTGTCTATCGGGTGACACAAAGCTCACATTGACCTGCTGATTGTGTTCGATCTCAGTCGCCTTATGAGAACTGCCGTAAATGAAAAACCAAAGTATGCCATCAGAGTTAATCTCGCCATTCGTTGACATGGGACAACTATGCAAGCTGCCATCGTCATCTACTGTAGTCAACATGCCACTGTCAATATCTGCTATTAGTTCGCGCAGCTTCTGAATTTGCTGGTTGCGGTCTGTAGAAGTTGTCATTTATTTGTATTTCTCAATGTTTTTTAGAATGTGAGTTTTTGATTACAGCCAATTTCTCTGGCTTTTAAACTCCTTTATACTGTTAACGTTTTTTATCTTCAATTACGTGAACCTAGAGAAGGAATTCTGCTGAAATTAGTTTTTTTGGGTATACCTATAGAGATATTTTTTAAGAGCGATATATATCGAGGAAGTTTTTTGTGTGTTTATACCTAAATAAACCTAAATATAAACGCTCGAAATGTTATATTTCTCTTTACTGCTTTAGAAATAATTATTAGGCTTGATTGAATAAATTTCAACTAACTCTGTAACTTGAGACTGATGTAACTATTAATAGCAATCATTATTCTTAAATCGAAGCATTTAAATAGTGAAAACTCTAATAAAAGATAGATAGCCTATTTGTAAACTTTTCTAAATCATGGGTGCATTCTAGGAGCAAAAATTGCTGTGATTCAAGCAATACATACCAGTGTTAAAGGGAGAGCAAGATATAAAGTAAAAGAACTTTACCGTTCGCCATCTTTGAAAAGCTACTTGGAGCGATCGCTTGCCAAAAACCCAGAAATAACTTACGTTTCGGCAAATCCGTTAACTAGCAATATTTTAGTTCGTTTTCACCAAACGAATAGTAATAAAATTAAGTCTTTAATTAATCAAGCTGTATTAAAATATCAAAAAAATCCTGAGTTTCATCAGATAGAAAAATTAACAGATTTCAAAAAAAGTAGACAACCTGTTGTCAATGCTAAAGAGCAAAATAGAGAAAACTGGCATTTAATGGCAGCAGATAAAGTCATAGACGCATTTAATACTTCCAAATCGGGATTATCCTATGATTCTGCCAAAGTAAACCTGCATAAATATGGACCAAATGTTCTATCCCAAATAGAAACACGTTCCGATCTGAGCATTTTAATTGACCAGTTCAAATCTTTACCAGTTGCTTTGCTGGGGGTTGCAGCTGCGATTTCTGTTTGCACTGGGGGAGTAGTTGATGCTGTGGTGATTATGGGTGTTGTTGGTCTGAATGCGGCAATTGGTTATGTTACAGAAAGCCAATCAGAAAGAATCATTCAGTCTCTCAAAAATCAGGAACAAACATCTACTTGGGTAATTAGAGAAATTAACCAGATAGAAATCCCTACAGAAAATGTAGTCTTGGGAGATATTTTAGTTCTTAAACCCGGCAGCTATGTAGCAGCAGATGCCCGATTGATAGAGGCTGATAACCTGAGTGTGGATGAGTCTGCTTTAACTGGCGAGAGTATCCCCGTTACCAAAGATACTGCATCTTTAACTGTTCAAGATGTGCCGTTAGGTGATCGCTTAAATATGACCTATAAAGGAACTTTGGTCACTGGCGGTCAAGGATTGGCCGTAGTTGTAGCCACAGGCAAATTTACCGAAATGGGCAAGATTCAACAACTAGTAGGCGAGGCGAAGACCACAGAAACTCCTTTAGAAAGACAACTAGATGAAGTCGGCAGTCAACTAGTTTTAATTAGTATGGGAATTTGCGGTCTTGTCTTTGGTTTGGGATTACTACGAGGATATGGTTTAGTACAAATGCTGAAATCATCCATATCTCTAGCCGTGGCCGCGGTTCCAGAAGGGCTACCCACCATCGCTACTACAACTCTGGCTTTAGGCATCCTAGATATGAGGAAGAACAAAGTCCTCGTCCGCAGTCTCAGTGCAGTAGAAGCTTTGGGTTCAGTGCAGACAATTTGTTTAGATAAAACTGGGACAATTACAGAAAACAAAATGTCCGTGGTAGAGATACTGACCGACACCCGACACATTAAAGTATCAGACGGCAAATTTATTGTAGAGAAAGAGAATATCAACCCCTATACCTGTGATGAACTATTAAAGCTAATTCATGTATTAGTTCTCTGTAATGAAAGTGAAGTCATCAAAGAAGGTGATGGTGAGTATGTGGTCATAGGTTCGGCAACAGAAAATGCCCTGGTCTACATGGCAATTAGCGCTGGTGTGGATGTCATAGAACTCAGACAAAAGTATCCCTTGTTGCAAACCAACCTGCGATCGGAAAACCGCAACATCATGAGTACAATTCATGAGACTCCCGATCGCCGCAAGTTTGTTGCAGTTAAAGGCAATCCCACCGAAGTTATTCAGATATGCCGCAGTTGGATAAAAAATGGGCGAGTGATGCCTTTAACAGAAGAAGATAGAGGGGCCATCGAGATTGAAAACGATCGCATGGCAAATAAAGCGCTGCGAGTACTGGGCGTGGCTTATGGTTATATTGACGATTTAAATAATGGGAATAATCATGAGTCAGACTTAATTTGGTTGGGTCTTATTGGTATGGCAGACCCAATTAGAAGAGGTGCTAAAGAATTGATAGGTGACTTTCATCAAGCCGGCATTGATACAGTGATGATTACCGGCGATCAAAGCCCAACCGCATATGCGATCGCTAAAGAATTAGATTTAAGTCGAGATCCGCAACTAGAAATTCTCGATTCTACTGACCTCAACAATCTCAATCCAGAGGCATTGATAGCACTCAGCGATAAAGTGGATGTTTTTGCCCGCATCAGTCCTAGCAATAAACTACAAATCGTTAAGGCTTTGCAAGCAGCCGAAAAAGTTGTTGCTATGACTGGCGATGGTATTAATGATGCACCTGCGCTTAAAGCTGCACAAGTGGGTGTAGCAATGGGTAAAGGGGGAACCGATGTGGCACGGGAGGTTGCAGATATCGTCCTGGAAGATGACAGACTTGAAACCATGATGATTGCCGTCAGTCGAGGACGGACAATCTACAACAACATCAGAAAATCTGTGCATTTTCTGTTAGCTACAAACATGAGTGAAATTATGGTGATGACCACCGCCACCGCACTTGGTTTAGGCGAACCATTAAATGCCATCCAACTTTTATGGCTGAATTTGGTAACAGATATTTTCCCCGGTTTGTCTTTGGCCATGGAAGCACCAGAACCTGATGTGTTGAGTCAGCCACCCCGCAATCCTAACGAACCAATTATCAAAAACTCCGACTTTGGCAGAATTGCTTTTGAGTCAGCAACAATATCTGTCAGCTGTTTAGCAGCCTATGGCTACGCTATGTCTAGATATGGCATTAGCCCCCAAGCAAGCACTATTGCTTTTATGAGTTTGACATCGGGGCAACTGCTACATACTTTTAGTTGTCGTTCAGAAAAACATAGCATATTCAATAAAGAAAAACTGCCGAATAATTCTTACTTAAATGCTGCTATTATTGGCTCTTTTGGCATCCAAATTCTGGCTATAGCCGTTCCACAACTGAGGAGTCTTTTGAAGATTACACCAATTAATCTTGCAGATTGTAGTGTTATTGGAGGTAGCGCTTTACTGCCTTTACTCGTAAATGAAAGCACGAAAAAAATTAAACAAGAAGTCAGAAGCCAGAATTCAGAAGTCAGAATGCAGTCAGTAAGAAATTTAAAACAATCAACAATTGAAGACCACCAAATTTAAGATTTACTGGAAGAATTAAATCTGTTTATTCATTTGCTAGTAACAGAAATTTATACTAACTCCTGATTATTCACTTCTCTCTCTTGGCTCTTAAATTCTTTCTCGTTAAAAATAAAAAATGATTAGTAGTAGCGTATTTATCTGATATCTGGGCGGTAAAGCTTATGAAAAAAGACTTCATGTTTACATCTGAATCAGTAACCGAGGGGCATCCTGATAAACTTTGCGATCAGATCAGTGATGCGATCGTAGATCGTTTTTTGCAACAAGACCCTTACTCAAGGGTAATTACAGAATGCGCTGTATCCACAGGCATCGTTTTCATTGCTGCTAGGTTTGAACCTAATGCTAATGTGGATTTTACTAATGTAGCAAGACAGGTCATCGATCGAGTTGGTTACGAGCAAAAGGAATTTAATGGTAAGACCTGTAGCATTTTGACCAGCTTGAGGGAATTACCTCCCGATCGATACCATTTGTTTAATGAAACAAGTTTATCTGATGAAGAAATAGAGCAAATTACTGTTAACAATCAAGCAACGGTCTTTGGCTTCGCTTGCAATCAAACATATACTCTCATGCCGTTACCAATTTGGTTAGCACACAAACTAGCAAGACAAATTAGTGAAGTAAGACGCAAAAAAATACTCACCTACCTTACCCCTGATGGCAAGACTCAAGTCGGAGTTGAATATAAAAATCGCCGACCTTATAGAATCCATAGTATTACAGTAATTGCCAGTCAAAATAAACCTTCAAAACCTGATTTACAGCAATTACACGGTGATATTAGAGAAACTGTTATTGCTCCTGTATTTGAAGATGAAGATATTAAACCAGATGAACAAACAAGAATATTTATCAATCCTGATGGGCCATTTATTAAAGGAGGCCCTGCTGCTCATTCTGGGTTAACAGGGAGAAAAAATGCCATAGATACTTATGGTGAATACTCCAAACATAGTGGTTCCGCTTTGAGCGGTAAAGACCCCATTAGGATAGATCGAGTGGGGGCTTACGCTGCTCGTTATGCAGCCAAAAATGTGGTTGCTGCGAAACTTGCTGATGAATGTGAAGTACAACTAAGTTATTCGATAGGGCTTGCTAGACCTGTTAGTGTCCAAGTAGAAACTTTTGGTACAGGCAAAATTTCTGATGAAGAAATCACAACTATTCTAGAAAAGCATTTTGATTTCCGCCTTGCAGGTATCATTAAACAGTTTAATTTAAGACATTTACCTTCATTGACTAAAGGTGGTTTCTATAGAAAATTAGCTGCTTATGGTCATGTGGGCAGGGCAGATATGGAACTTCCTTGGGAACAAATAGATAAAATTAGTGTTTTCTAGCAATAGCTTTGCTAATTCTGAAGCTTTGACAGAAGAGAATCGTGGCGGAATACGATGGTGAGAGTATTGGTAATATCAAGAGCATTGCTCTACTAGTGCAGCATGGCGAAAATAACTATGCAGTTAGAAATAATACGTGGATTTAGTCAACAGCGATCGCCTAATGTGTGACACTTCTTCAAATATCCTGAAATTTAGAGCTATTCTTGAAACTGATGTATATACTCGAAGTTTGAGACTGAGCAGACGCGAGTATGATAGTAGATTGGCTAGCTGTTTGGGGCGTAACTCAAGCTGTCGGGTTTGCTTTTAAGCCTATTTTCGAGGACTTAGCAAAAGACGCGGCTAAAGACTGGGCTAAAGATTTATTAAAAGGTATTCCTAAAAATATATTACAGCAACTCAAAAAAGAAGATATTGAAATTGCTGCTGGCAAAGCATTAAAGGAATTTTTGCAATTAATGCAGCAGGAATTAGAAGATGCAGACTTAGAAGAAGCAGAACTACAGCAATACACCAAACCGTTAAATAATTTTATTAATAATAAATCTCTCACAGAGATTCTGGGGCATCCCTTTCAACCAGATTGTCAGTGTCTAGACTCTAAAGTATTGGCAAATACTTGGTATGAGATGAATTTGCTTATGTTGCCCAACGAATTTGAGTGGGAAAGACTCACCAAGCGTTATCTCAAAAAAGTTAAAGCAATTATCAGAGAATCAGATGAGTTACGTTCTATCCTAGATTCACAAAATCTGGAAGAAGCAAAAGATACTCTCAAACAAATTGCTGGGGTTCCCATAGATTTTGACTTACCAGGATATCAAGAAGGACTGCGCGAGCGATATGGCAATTTGAAACTAGATAGTTTAGATACTACTGGTTATGCCTATAATGAATTGAAGTTATGGCGGATGTTTATCGCCCTCAATGTGCGGGAAGTTCACCAAGTTTTGCCTCACGTCCACGAACTACCCAAAGAACATCTCAGAAGATTACGAGAAAGTAACCAACTCGGAGAAGAAATTGCCCTCGAAGAGTTAGAAGTTTACAAGCAAGTTTATTTTGAACAGCCAATACTTTCAGTCTTGGATGTGATTAGCGATCGCCTGACACATAAATATATAGTGATTTTGGGAGACCCTGGTTCTGGGAAGTCTACTTTGTTGCAATTTTTGGCGATAAATTGGGCAGAAACACCTCTCAACAATGTAATTTCTCAGCCAATTCCTTTATTAATTGAGTTACGCACTTATATCCGTAGACGAGAAAATAATGAGTGCAGTAATTTTCTAGAATTTTTCCACAAATGTAGTGGTACTGTCCATCATCTCAATCAAAATCAACTCTACGAACATTTAAAAGCTGGTAATGCTTTAGTGATGTTTGATGGTTTGGATGAAGTTTTTGAAATCGGCAAGCGAGAAGATGTGATTACCGATATTCATCGCTTTACAAATGAATATCCTGACGTGCGGGTGATAGTGACTTCTCGCGTGGTTGGCTACAAACCACAACGGTTACGAGATGCTGAATTTCGGCACTTTATGCTACAAGATTTAGAGCCAGAACAAATTCAAGATTTTATCAACCGCTGGCATGAATTAGCCTTCTACGACCGAGTTGATAGACTGCGAAAGCGACAGCGCCTGCAAAGAGCAATTGACACATCAAAATCAATTTTAGAACTGGCGGGAAACCCCCTACTATTAACAATGATGGCAATTCTCAATCGCAACCAAGAACTGCCAAGAGATAGAGCAACACTTTACGAACAAGCATCGCGAGTTTTGCTACATCAATGGGATGTGGAACGCGCTTTAGTCGAAGATTCTCGGCTAGATCCAAAAACCATTGATTATAAAGATAAGCAGGCAATTTTACGTCAAACCGCCTATCATATGCAAACAAGTGCAAAAGGTTTGGCAGGTAATTTAATTAGTGTCGGCGATTTAGAAAAGATTTTGAGTCGCTATTTGAAAAATATAGAATTCGACCATCCCACCAAAGTTGCTAGGGTGATGATTAATCAGCTGCGAACCCGCAACTTTATGTTATGTTTTTTGGGCGCAGATTATTATGCTTTTGTCCATCGGACTTTTTTAGAATATTTTTGTGCTTGGGAATTTGTTTGGCAGTTTAAAGAAACGCAAACGCTGTCAATTAAAGAACTCATGTATGAAGTTTTTGGTAAACACTGGCAGGATGAAACTTGGCATGAAGTTTTACGCTTGATTACAGGCATGATTGAGCCAAGATTTGTCTGTGAAGTTTTGGATTACTTGATGGATCAAAATGGTGAAGAAGAAAAATTCATCAATTTGTTTCTAGCAGCCAAGTGTCTTGCAGAAGTGCGAAATCGCTTGTTAATTGCATCAACAGCAACTAAATTACTGGATAAAATCCAAGATTTAACCAAATATGACCTTGATTACTATTATCAACCTTATATAGATGAAGAAGAAACCAAATTAGTTCAAGAAATCCGTACCACAGCCGTTGCATCTGTAGCCACTACTTGGAAAGACGATGCTGATACTCTTTCTTGGCTCAAACAACTCGCTATTGCTGATGATAATGAGTATGTACGGCGTGCAGCATTGCAAGAATTAGCGAGAGGTTTTAAAGACGATCTTGATACCCTGCCTTGGCTGAAACAATGCGCTACTACCGATGATGATTGGACTGTAAGACAAGCAGCAGTGCAAGAATTAGCCAGAGGTTTTAAAGACGATCTTGATACTCTGTCTATCTTAAAACAACAAGCTACTACTGATGATAATGAATATGTGCGACAAGCAGCAGTTCAAGAATTAGCTAGGGTGTTCAAAGATGAATTAGATACTCTTCCCTGGCTGAAACAACGGGCCACTGCTGATAACTCTGGAACTGTCAGACAAGTAGCAGTACAAGAATTAGCTAGGGGATTTAGAGATAACCCCGAAACTTTACCTTGGCTGCAAAAATATGCTGTTGCTGATGAAGATTGGACTGTTAGACAAGCAGCAGTACAAGAATTAGCTAGGGGATTTAAAGACGACCCCGATACTCTACTCATGCTCAAACAACGTGTTATTGCTGATGATAATGAATATGTCAGGCAAGCAGCAGTGCAAGAATTAGCTAGGGGATTTAAAGACGATCCTGATACATTTTTTATTCTTAAACAAAGTGCCACTACCGATAAATATTCAGATGTGCGACAAGCAGCAGTACAAGAATTAGCTAGGGTGTTCAAAGATGAACCAGAGACGCTACCTTGGCTTAAAGAACGTGCTACTGCTGATGATGATAAATATGTCAGGCAAGCAGCAGTCCAAGAATTAGCCAGAGGATTCAAAGACGATCCTGATACTCTGCCTATTCTCAAACAACGAGCGATCGCTGATAAATATTCTGATGTACGACGTGCAGCCGTGCAAGAACTAGCCAGGGGATTCAAAAATGACCCTGATACTCTCCCCATCCTCAAACAACGCTCCACTACTGATGATAATGAGTATGTGCGGCGTGCAGCATTGCAAGAATTAGCCAGGGGATTTAAACATGACCCCGATACTCTCCCCATTCTCAAAAAACACGCTACATCTGAGAAATATGTGGATTTGCGGCAAGCAGCAGTCCAAGAATTAGCCAGAGGGTTTAAAAATGACCCCGATACTCTCCCCATCCTCAAAAAACGCGCCACTGTTGACAAATATTCGGATGTGCGACAAGTAGCATTGCAAGAATTAGCTAGGGGATTTAAAGATGAACCAGGGATGTTTGAAGTATTCTACAACTGTGCTGTCAACGATTCCTTTACGCGTGAATATAACTTTCAAGACAATCCACGACAAGTTGCACTTGAGGCAATTATCGAGCAATATCTTCATCATCCCCAAACTTTACCCCTATTGCGTGACAGAGCAGAAAATGACCCAGATAAGCAATTACGTGAGTTTGCGAAAAAGAAGTTGGTAGAAATTGAGGTCACATTAGATAAAACTGATGGCTGATGACTGATACCTAGTCAAAATTTTATTTTAGGTATTGAATAACAGTGGTTCTACACAGCGATCGCTTTACATTCCTTTTACAATACAATCCTGGGGTACGCGATCGCTATGTTCAAAATCTCCTATTCACTGGGAACAATTAAAAAGAAACCTTTTCCCTAAAGGAGAAGGGATGATATTAATTTTTGTAAAAAATAGTAAAAATCAATGCCAAATCGTACTGGATACCAAATCAGCTCTACTCTCCATGAAGGAATTCAAACTATCATTTATCGGGCACAAATGCCAAAGACACAACAGCAAGTTATCCTCAAGCTGCTGAAAAATGAATATCCTACCCTCGAAGCTTTTACTCGCATTAAAAATGAGTACCAAATTCAGCAAAATTTAGACCATCTCAACATAGTTAAAGCAATCAGTCTGGAAAACTTTGACAATCGTATAGGGCTTTTATTGGAAGACTTTGATGGTCAGTCTTTAGCACAACTTCTACAAATAGAAAAATTTAACTTAGTTAGCTATTTGAAAATAGTTATTCAGCTGACTAAAGCTTTAGATTATTTACATAAACACCAGATTATTCATAAAGATATTAAACCTAGCAACATCATCATCAACTCCCAAACAGGTCTTGTTAAACTTACTGACTTTGGTATAGCCACCCGCCTTAATAAAGAAAATCCCCAGTTTAATAATCCTAACTGCGTTGAAGGTACGCTTGCTTATATGTCTCCCGAACAAACTGGGAGAATGAATCGCATTCTTGATTATCGTACCGACTTTTATTCTCTTGGCGTAACTTTATACGAAATGCTCACAGAGCAATTACCATTTCTTAGCAAAGATCCCTTAGAGATAGTTTACAACCACATTGCTGTTCAACCCATAAATCCACAATTATTAAATCCAAACATTCCTGCCGCCATCTCTGAAATTGTAATGAAACTGATGGCGAAAAATGCAGAAGACAGATATCAAAGTGCGATAGGGTTATTAGCAGATTTAGAATTATGTCTTAAGCAGTTAGAAACTAAAAATCAAATTACTGATTTTGAACCAGGCCGATTAGATATTTTAAGTCAGTTATTAATTCCCCAAAAATTATATGGTCGCGAAAAACAAGTTCATGAACTGTTAGCTGCATTTGAGCGTGTTACATGTGGAACTAGTGAAATGATGCTAGTTTCTGGTTATTCTGGTATAGGTAAATCTGCTTTAGTCAATGAAGTAAATAAACCTATTACTCATCGTCAAGGTTACTTTATCTACGGTAAATTTGACCAATTAAAACGGAATGTACCCTATGCTTCTTTAATTCAAGCTTTTACTTATTTAATTAGGTTTTTGCTTACAGAAAACCATGAAAAAATAGCAATATGGCGTAATAAAATACTAGCCGCATTAGGAGCCAACGGAAAAGTCATTACTGATGTCATCCCAGAAGTCGAATTGATTATTGGAAAACAACCAGAAGTTCCTCAACTTGGTGCTACTGAATCACAAAACCGCTTCAATCGTGTTTTTGAGGAATTTATCCAAGTCTTTACTCAAAAAGAACATCCTTTAGTCATATTTTTAGATGATTTGCAATGGGCAGACTCAGCCACCTTGAATTTAATACAACTGCTCATGAGTAATGCCAAAAGTAATTATCTATTATTCATTGGGGCCTACAGGGATAATGAAGTTAGTCCGACCCATCTTTTAATTCAAACATTAGAAGAAATTCAGAAAGTTGGCACAGTAGTTAATAATATTGTGTTGCAACCTTTAAAATTGGAAAATGTTATTGATTTGATTACTGAAACTTTACAGGCAAGTCGATATTTTGAAGGTAACAGTTTAGAGTATAACCATGAATCATATATCAAAGATTTTGCTCGTAAAATTATCCAACTATCTGAGTTAATTTTTAATAAGACAGGTGGTAATCCATTCTTTATCACACAATTAATACAGGTACTGTATCAAGAAAAATTACTAATATTTGACTTTATTAGTGCTAAATGGCAATGGAGCCTAGAGGAAATTCAAGCAATTGGCATTATCGATAAAAATGTAGTTGAACTAGTTGCCAGTAGATTAGAAAAACTCCCACAAGTTACTCAAGATGTTTTGAAATTAGCGGCTTGTGTAGGTGATAGATTTAGCCTAGATGTTTTATCGATAATCAATGAAAAATCCCCTTCTTTGACGGCAAGTGATTTATATTCAGCTTTACAAGCGGGATTAATCCTGCCCTTAAATGATGCTTACCGCATTCCCTTAGTTTTTAATCAAGAAGAAGCGGCTCATTTGAATTTTGATACTTCACGGGTGGGTTATAAATTCTTGCATGACAGGGTGCAACAAGCAGCTTATTCATTAATTCCAGAATCTCAGAAAAAATCTACTCATCTAAAAATAGGTCAACTGCTCCTACAAAATACACCACAAGAGGAAGTAGAAGCCAATATTTTTGATATTGTTAATCAGCTGAATGTAGGTACTATTTTCCTGAATGAGCAATCCCAAAAAACTGAATTGGCACGACTAAATTTAGTTGCAGGACGTAAAGCAAAAGCATCTACAGCTTATGAAGCTGCTTTGAAGTACTTGAAAACTGGGATAGAACTTTTAAGTGTAGAGGCTTGGCAAAATGAATATAACCTAACTATAGGTTTATATGAAGGAGCCGCAGAAGTAGCCTATCTCAGTGGGAATTTTGAGCAGATGCAGCAATTAACCGAAGTAGTGCTGAAAGAAGCTAAATTTCTACTAGATAAAGTAAAAGTTTATGAAGTAAAAATTATCGCTGCTATAGTCCAAAGTAAACAACTAGAAGCTATTCAAACAGCACTAGCAGTTCTCAAATTATTAGAAATAGACTTTCCAGAACAACCGACAGCATCTGATATTCAGCTAGGGATGGATAATATCGGTAATCATTTGCAAGGAAAAGCGATCGCAGATTTAATTAACTTACCTCTAATGACCGACCCGAACAAGATAGCAGCCATGAGAATTTTAATGGGAGTTCTCCCAGCGGCTTTTCAAACTGCTCCGGCAATGATGCCAATTATTGCCTGTGAAATGGTCAATTTGTCTTTAAAATATGGCAATAATGCTGTGTCTGCTTATGGTTACAGCCTTTACGGATTAATTCTTTGTGGAGTTCAAGGAGAAATTGATTCTGGCTATGAATTTGGCAAACTAGCTTTAAGCTTGGTATTACAATTTAATGCTGAAGAACTCAAGGCTAAAATTCTCACAGTTATTAGTGCCCATGTTCTCCATTGGAAAGATCATGTTAAGGAGACATTATCAACAGCCAAGTCAGGATTTTCTAGTGGTTTAGAAACCGGAGATTTAGAATATGCCGGCTATTGTGGTTACATTTATCCTTATCATTCATTTTGGCTTGGTAAGGAACTCTGGGTTTTGGAAACAGAACTAGTAGCTTATTGCGAATCGCTGAAAAAAATTAAGCAACAAGTTGCCTTAACTTGGAACCAAATATATTTGCAAACAGTTATCAACTTGAAAGGAAATTCAGAAAATGTGTGGTGTTTAATTGGAGAAGCATACGATGAGCAAAATATGCTGCCAATTCATCAAAAATTTAACGACCTTTATACAATTAATCACTTATTTATCAATAAGCTGATGCTTTCCTATCTGTTTGGGGAGTACCTGCAAGCTAGAGAAAATGCTGTAATGGCAGAAAAATCTTTAGGTGGCGTTACAGGATTGTTTGTTGTACCTTTGTTCTATTTTTATGATTCTTTAGCTCAACTAGCAGTTTACCGGATTGTGAATAAGCCCGAACAGCAGTCTATTCTGGAAAAAGTACGAGCTAATCAACAAAAGATGGAACTCTGGGCTACTCATGCCCCAATGAATCACTTAAATAAATTTTATTTGGTGGAAGCAGAACGGTGTCAGGTTTTGGGTCAAAAACTGGAGGCAATGGACTATTATGAATATGCGATCGCTAAATCTAAAGAAAGCGGTTGTCTCCAAGAAGAAGCTTTAGCCTATGAGTTAGCAGGAAAATTTTATCAGTCTTTAGGTAGAGAGTTAATTTATCAAACTTACCTCACTAAAGCTTATTATGCCTATATTCGCTGGGGAGCGATCGCTAAAGTTAAACACCTAGAATCAAAATATCCTTTTCTAGGAGAACAAACCAATATTACAGAAGTTTCTGCTTTACAACTAGATGTCACTCATATTACCACTAACACCACTACCAGTAACGGATTGAGTGCTTTCTTGGATTTTAATACCTTCATCAAGTTTTCCCACGCAATTACCAATGAAATTGTTTTAGAAAACTTGTTGAGTAAGTTAATCAAAATATTACTAGAAAATGCTGCTGCTCAAAAAGTAGTGCTACTGCTACTGGAAGATAATCAACTATACATTGAAGCTTCAGGTAATACTGATAATGTAGTGATGGTTTTACAGTCAATTCCTGTTGAAACCTATAACGATCTACCTGTTTCTGTAGTTAATTATGTTTTTAGAACTCAACAACCCCTCGTTTTGAATGATGCGGTAGTGACTGAACCTTTTAACCTTGATACCTATATTCGGAAGTATCAATCAAAATCAATCTTTTGTTTGCCGATTATGTATCAATCACAGTTGACAGGTATTATTTACTTAGAAAACCAATTGTCAGCAGGAGCTTTTATTCCTGAAAGAATAGAAGTACTAAAAGTCTTAGTTTCTCAAATGGCTATTGCTATAGAAAATGCCCGTTTGTATACTAGAGAGCAAGAAAAATCTAGACAATTAGCACAGTATCTCAAAGATTTACAAGAGGCACAACTGCAACTTATACAAAGCGAAAAAATGTCTTCTCTTGGTAATTTAGTTGCAGGAATAGCACACGAAATAAATAACCCTGTTGGTTTTATTACAGGTAGTATTAGCCAAGCAAAAGATGCTATCAAAGATTTAATAGATTATTTGCAACTATACCGAGCTAAATTTCCTAATCGCGATGCTGAAATTGAGGAAAAAGCAGAAGAAATAGACGTAGATTTTCTTCTAGAAGATTTACCCAAAATGATTGACGGTATGAAAGTTGGTACGCAACGCATACGCAATATCAGTACTTCTCTGCGGACATTTTCTCGCGCTGATAATGTCTCAAAAGTATCAGCTAATATCCATGAAGGCATCGATAGCACCTTGATGATTTTACAACATCGCCTGAAAGCTAATTCTAACCGTCCAGCTATTGAAATTATCAAAGAGTATGGAGATATTCCCTTAGTTAAGTGTTACTTAGGGCAATTAAATCAGGTATTTATGAATATTCTGGCAAATGCAATTGATGCTTTAGAAGAAGTAAATGCTGGTCGTAGTTATGAAGAAAATTTAGCCACTACTCATAGTGCTATTACGATAAAAACCGAGATAAATAAAGATAATCAAAATGTAATTATCAAGATTAAAGACAATGGTCTGGGCATGACAGAAGAAGTCAAATCTTGTATTTTTAACCATTTATTTACTACCAAAGATGTAGGCAAAGGTACAGGATTAGGTTTATCTATCAGTCGGCAGATTATAGTAGAAAATCATGGTGGTAGCTTAATTTGTGAGTCAGTTTTAGGACAAGGAACAGAATTTATCATTTCTATTCCCATTGCTGGGGAGTGAGGGAGTAGGGGGAGACAAGGGAGACAGAGGGGCGGAGGAGGGGCGGATGAGATGAGGCAGACAAATCAATTCAAAATTCCAAATTCAAAATGAAGAATCCATACTTCTACCTCCTACCTCCTGCCTCTTGTACAGACGCGACGCCAGTCGCTACAACGGGGGGAACCCCCGCAACGCGCTGGCTCATTAATCGCGTCTGTACGACAACTGACAACTAACTCCTACCCACAGACTAATTGTCAAAACATTATCTAACCCGTTAGTACATAAAGAGTAATAACGCTGTAAACTGGGGCTAGAAGCATGGAAACCAAACAGCTAGGAAAAACGGGTGTCTTTGTCAGTGCCATTGGCTTGGGTGGAATGCCGATGTCAATTTATAATCGCCCTCCCGAATCTCAATCAATCCAAGTTATTCATCGTGCTTTAGATTTAGGTATTACATTCATTGACACTGCTGATTCCTACTGCAAAGATGAATCAGACAAACACCACAATGAGCGATTAATTCACCAAGCACTGGCCAGTTACAAAGGTGATGTCAGCCAAGTGGTTGTGGCAACTAAGGGTGGTTTGATGCGTCCCGATGGCAATTGGACGCGCAATGGCAACCCAGAACATTTGCGCGAAACAATTCGCGTCAGTTTTGAGGCTTTAGGTGGTGCTAAACCTATCGATGTTTGGCAATATCATTCCCCCGATTCCAATTACACAATTGAGGAATCACTCGCACCAGCGAAGGAAGCTGTAGAAGCTGGTTTAATTCGGTTTGTGGGAGTTTCTAACTTTTCTGTCGAACAAATTAAGCGGGCGCGGGATGTAGTAGATATTGTTTCAGTGCAAAATCAATACAGCCCTTGGGAAAGACAGCCAGAAATTGATGGCGTGTTGAAGTATTGCGAACAAGAAGGATTGACTTTTTTGCCTTGGAGTCCCTTTGGTGGTAGTCGTCGCCATCAGGATTTGCAAGATATTCCTGCGATCGCTCAATTAGCTAAGGAAAAAGGCGTATCAGTTTATAATATTGTCCTAGCATGGTTGCGTTCCAAGTCGTCCTCTATTTTGCCGATTCCTGGTGCTAGCAAGATTTCCAGCATCGAAGATTCAGTGAATGCTATCAATGTCAAACTATCGGATGAAGAAGTGCAAAAAATAGATCGGGCAACGTAATTATTTAGTTAGGAGTACAGACGCGATTAATGAGCCAGCGCGTTGCGGGGGTTCCCCCCGTTGTAGCGACTGGCGTCGCGTCTGTACAAGAGTTAGGAGTTAAGAATTATTCTCCCCTCTGCCCCCCTGCCCCTCTGCTCCCCTGCTTCCTCTGCCCCCTCATCTCCCCCTGCTTCCCAATTTGGGGTACAATCAAAAGCCTGCCAATAAATGACGATGCTTGCTGACAGGAGATACTTTTTATGGCCCGGATGTACTATGACGAAGATGCCAATTTAGACCTTTTGGCTGAAAAAACCATTGCAATTATCGGTTATGGTTCTCAAGGTCATGCCCATGCCCTCAATCTAAAAGATAGTGGTTTGAATGTGATTGTGGGCTTATATCCGGGTAGTAAGTCAGCAGAAAAAGCCCAAGCAGCTGGGTTAACTGTGAAAAATGTCGCAGATGCAGCCAATGCTGCTGACTTCATCATGATTTTGTTACCTGATGAAGTGCAAAAAACAATTTACAAAAACGAAATTGAACCAAATCTAGAAGAAGGAAATGTGTTAGCCTTTGCCCACGGGTTTAATATCCATTTTGGGCAAGTTGTACCGCCTGCTAACGTAGATGTGGTGATGGTAGCACCCAAAGGCCCAGGACATATAGTACGGCGGACTTACGAACAAGGACAAGGCGTACCAGCACTGTTTGCAGTTTATCAAGATGCTAGTGGTCGGGCACGCGATCGCGCTATGGCATATGCTAAAGGTATCGGTGGTACTCGTGCTGGTGTTCTCGAAACTACCTTCCGCGAAGAAACCGAAACCGATTTGTTTGGCGAACAAGCAGTATTGTGCGGTGGTTTGAGCGCTTTAATCAAAGCCGGATTTGAAACTTTGGTAGATGCAGGTTATCAACCAGAATTAGCTTATTTTGAATGTCTGCATGAAGTCAAATTGATTGTAGATTTGGTTGTAGAAGGTGGCTTAGCCAAAATGCGCGATAGCATTTCTAATACCGCAGAATATGGTGATTATACCCGTGGCCCTCGAATTGTCACTGACCAAACTAAAGCAGAAATGCGGAAGATTCTCAGCGAAATTCAATCTGGACAATTTGCCCGCGAATTCGTTTTAGAAAATCAATCTGGTAAACCTGGATTTACTTCTATGCGTCGTCAAGAAGCTGAACACAAAATTGAGGAAGTCGGCAAAGATTTACGTGCTATGTTTAGCTGGTTGAAAAAGGTTTAGTAGCAATAAATAATTCAGTGAACAGTTATCAGTTATAGTTCTGTTTTCTGTTCACTGACTATTAAAGTTATTGCACAAATATTTGGCAAATTTAATTTAAATATATACAAATTAGTCTTTAATCAAATTTATATATTAACTAGCAAACCCCTAAAACGTCTATGTTTATGTTATCTAGGCAGTGTATATAAATTTTCCCTTCATTGTACGCAATTTAATATCTTGCACCGGATGACCTCTAAGATTGTACTGCTTGACTAAAATCTCAAATCCAAAATGATATAAGTTAATTTATGCAAGAAGTCTATTGTTAACTTTTCAAAAATAAATTTATTCTATAAAGTGCATGTCGAATACTATTTTCATCAGTATATTCTGGATGAATTAGTACATTTTTGACAACTTAGTCCACAAGTACAGTATTCCCTGCATTGCTCATGCAATTATTACTAAGTTTAAATACTTAGAATTATACTTCGCTGACCTCTGCGTAAACTAATCTCAGCAAATCATCCAAATTTATGAAACGAATCAGTGCAAGGAAGCTATGTAAACAGATAGCAAATCGATTAACTTTGCTAGCACTAGCTTGTTCCTTAGGTTTACAAAATTCTGTTCAGGCGCAGTCACAGCCAGATACCAAACTACTGCCATTTTTTGATAATTTAGATAACCCTGTACCTGTTGGTTTTCCCGCAGGACAGCAGATAGACATCACGCCACCACCACCACTATTAAATTCTTTCGATCGAGCTGTACTAAAACTCTGTGGTCCGATTGGAACAAGAGTTAGTGCTAATAATTTTAAACAGTTATTGTCTTATTACCCAAATGTCTTGCAGAAAATTCAGAAAAGTAGTGGTGGCGAACTGCTTCCAGGTCGTTGGAAAAAGGCACAATTCCTAGAAGATTTAACTAATATTTGGTTCAAACGTCGGGGATTTGAGCATATTTTTTGTGGCGAAATATATAATGCAAATGATATTGGTGGCTTACATTTTTACGGCAGATATTTACAGTTGCAAAATGAAGGAATTGGCGGACGTTTACCAAACAATCAGAAACGAGAAGAAGTTGTTCCGGGTGTAATTTATACGATGGGTGTAGTAATTAAACAAGACAACCTTACAGTAACAGATACGCTCAAAGGTTACGGCTACCTCAGCAACGCCGAAAAAATGCTTCTAGACGTAACCAGAGCATTTAAACGACAAGGAAATACAGAGGGCGCTTGCATTTATAATGTACGGGATGATGAAAGAGGAAAATCTTTTCCTACAGTTTTTGTGAGGAAACAAAGGGCAATAATTACCTTCTATCCCGATGCTACTCCCCAAGGAACAAAATGTAGAAGTTAAAATTGGCTGGAGTCTGTTTACATATTTATGCCAATGAATAAAGATGATACTAGCAGTAATGTTTTTACTAAACTCCACTTTGACTTTGATAACTTACCTCAACTAAGTAGTCCACGCCAACAACTCAACTTGCACGCTGTTGGCATTGGTTTAATTCAGCTACCAGATGATGAAGGATACACTTTCACCCATAGCCATGCAGAACAGGAAGAAGTTTATATCGTAGTTTCTGGGCAAGGGGAAATACTCATTGATGGGGAACTTGTGCAAATTGAACGCGGAGATTTAGTGAGAGTATCTCCCCAAGCGAGAAGAGCGCTAAAAGCAGCTAAACAGACGGCTTTATTTGTGATTTGTGTGGGTGGAGTGCATCAGGCTTTCCGAAAAATCCTCATTCCCGCTACTTAATTGATGACGGTACACCCCACTATGATGATATTCCACTTTGATATCAGGGTAGAGAAGACATTGCTGAGAGAAACGCCAAGTTGACGGAACGAATGTTGAAAGCGCAAGCTAAACGGGAACAACAGCAATAATACAAAAGTAGAAATTACCTTTTATTCCAGGTAATACCAATTCGTAATTCGTAATTCGTAATTCGTAATTCGTAATTCGTAATTCGTAATTAAGAAAGTCCCATTTAGTCTAGGCTTCTGGGTTTGGATCTGTATCATTATTTTTGGGAAATGGTATAACTGGTGAGGTGCAGTGTCTTCTACAACGCAGTAGCTCCTCCCTATTTTCAACTCAGCTTAATTCTTCAAGTAGAGGATACAGATAATTATAAATGTCCATACTACAATTACCAAGCAATGAATTTATAAGCTCCTAGTTTTAGACCAACTAGGAGCTTTTTTCTAACTAGTTATCCATTCCTATGGGATATATGTCAAAAAAGATAATAGTAATTAAAGTATTCCTTAAGGATATAAATAATTATTTCTCTTGATAGATTCAACACCAAAAAATGAATTGTTAATATAGATATGCTCAAGAAAAAATTTACCAAATTAACTTACAATGAACATTCTTGCTTGGATTGTTTTAGGTCTAATTGCTGGTGCCATCGCTAAGGCTATCTACCCCGGTCATCAAGGCGGTGGAATTCTAGGAACAATCATATTAGGAATTATCGGTGCTTTTGTTGGTGGTACTTTAGGTGTTTTCTTCAGTACAGGAACCTTTGCACTAACTGCTCCTGCTCTTAGTATTCCTGGTATCATAGTGGCGGTTATTGGCGCACTTATTGCAGTGTTCTTGTGGAACTTACTAACTCGTAGCAGTGCTGTGTAGTAAATCGAAGTGCAGTCACCTATAATAAACCTCAGGGAATTCATTTCTACTGTTTGTATCCCTGAATTAAATCAGAAGTAGCGCTTACATAACTATAGGTGAGCGCTATTATTATTGCTAATAAATGTTGTGTAGCGGTTATCAGTCGAGTACTATATGCCCTTGATTGGGAAGCCATAATAATGAACAATCCGCGCAATCATGGCTGTTTACTAGCTGGCGTTTTTGTGTCGAAATATTCACGCCATCGACTAATAAGGCCATCTTGAAAATCAATAACAATAACGTCATCGGCTTTATTACGATAACCCGTCTCATTCTCTGTGTCTTCATAATACCACTCGACCGCGGCTTGATTATTTTCAATCAAAATCCGCTGGATATCTATTTTCACATCTGAATACTGCTGAGCAAAATGAGCGATTTCTTCCCGTATTCTTGCTTGTCCCTGCCATCTTTGCCCTGGCACAATAATTTCTCCATCTAATGTAAATAATTGTGTTAGAGCATCAGCATCTTGAGTAACCCAAGCTTCTCTGGCTTTCTCAACTAATGTCCTAATATCTTCTAGATTACTCATACTGTATTGATTAGTAAATGCAGATATAGAAAAAAAGCTAAATAATATTAATCCTAATATGAGGATATTAGTTAAAATGGCGTTTTGATTTTTTATTTTAATATTTAGCAACCTAGTTAGAGAATCTTTGAGAAGTCGTTTTGAATACTTGCAAAGCTCGATAATCTGAACTTGGTTGCTTTTTAAAACGCGATTGCGCCAAGGTGGGCTTTCGCATAGCCCTAGTAATCGAGATTGCCTTAGCAATATTTTTCTTGTCTATGCTAAAAGATACTACAAATATGACTTAGGGAGCAAGTTAATGCTATCAAAGTTAATGTCGTCGAAGCGATCGCTAGACTCTCTTGTTCCCTTTAGTCACGCTTCCAGAAGGCAGTACGACACTTGCTGTCTTCTCCCAAAGGGGAGACGCTACGCGAACGTCGCTAACGCCACTTGCTTTATGCCGGGGAACCCGTCCACCGCAGTGGCTCACCTTCTGCCTTTCTTGTTAAACTTGGCTAACCTCACGAGAGTAAAGTTCAGATGCAGATTTTTCCAGTTCTGGTTCAACTGCCATGAGATGTTGCTCTAAAATTGCCAAATTGCGAATGTTAGACTTATAAAAAGCATCAAATAAATCACCCACTAAAGGCATAGTGCCAACAACAGTTTCCAAACCGACGTTGAAAATCATTTGGGCTAAATCTCGCTGTGGAATGCCGAAGCGGGTAGCTAAAAAGATAATGTAAGCCGAAAACGCCGTACTGATTAAATCGCCAGCACCAGGAACTAATCCGATAATTGGATCTAATCCAATGCGAAAACCAAGCAGAGGAATACGTATAGATGTATCCATCAGACGGCTGAGTTTACGGATGCGATTGAGAGTAACAAGGCGTTTGGCAGCGTCCATAATTTACGATATTTACACTAATTTTATGTTGCACGACTTTCAGTTACTTGTCTTGTATCGTGAGAAATAACAAGCAATTTGTAGAGACGCGTCATGCGCGTCTCTCTACCAAATGAAATTCTAAGCAGCTGTGTCTTCGCGTTCTATTTGTTGGCGAATGGTATCAATAGCAGCATTAACGCCAGCCAGCTTGGACTCTAAATCATCTCGCATCCAAGTCAAGAATTTTAGTTTACGCTCTAGACGAGCTTTACGCGAAATAGGTTCGCTGCCATAACAGAAATTATCCCAAAAAGGAAACATAGTTCGCCTCTTAATTTAGCTATATAAAAGATGCAATATATTGCACCACTAAATTTCATTTTGGCTAAAAATAAGAAAACTAGTAGTGTAACGACCGATCCAAATCTTACGTGCTTGGCGAACCCTACAGAAAATTATCTGACACCGCAGATTAATCTTGAATTAGCTGCGGTGGCATCACTCCTAATATTGCAACTCTTGAAATAAATATATGCAAGTGTCGAATATCAGACTACAAGTTTGAGCAATTCATGAATTTTCAGGTTCTTGATGAGTATTTGTGCCTTTATCGGTTTCTCTTAGTCTGGACATAAATACGTCTGGTTTTCTACTCACAACAGACTTAACCTTATCAATAGCAATTATTTCACTGATTTTGACAACCATTTCCCACAGAGTATCCTCCTCTGTATCCTTGTTGTAGGTTCTGTGTTTAAACCACAACAAGTCATCCCAAACTCCAATCACTGTAGCAAAATACCACTTATCTCTTATTAATATCCAAATTTCTTGTTCTAAGTACGTCTGTAAAATAGATTTCACAATGGCTGAGGTGATAAAAAGATATTGTGCTATGTTACACAGGCATTCAAGGATAGTGCTACAGTTAAAATACTGAATTGAAAATTATTAAAATTGTAATTTATATTGCTTTCTAACCTGGAGTGTAATGTAGAGTCTACTCACGCGTGATTTAGATAAAACCTTTAATTAATAGTATTTTTACTACTTAAGCAAATATCTTTGCATCATCTCTTTAATATTTGTAATCTCCATTTACTTAGTATAGAATACATCTTTCATTATTCTTGGATGATTTAATCCGAGTGCCTATTTTCAAGAGGTTATTCTTAGTATGTTTGGTAAACGTTTTATGTTAAATTACATAATAAATTTGTATATTAAATTACTATTTAACTCCATCAGCGATAGAATTCAAGTAGATGGACTATTTGGTCTGGTACGCTGTGGTTTTATCTATAAAATTTGCGATCGCTTGCATTTGTTCTGTTATTTCGTATAATTTGCCTACTAAAGATATAGTCTTGCAAGTAAACTTTTATAGTGTTTACCGAACCGATTATATTTCAGTTTTCTCTACTAAGTTTTACCCGTATTTTTAGGACGGTAATCATTATAAAATTGGTGCTAAAAACCGAATTTTCAATATATCCGCTCGTACATAAGATAAGAATGTAAACACAAAGTTAAATGAAGTAATAAAGAGATATGGCAATAGTTCGTTGGAATCCTTGGAGAGAAATTGACACTCTACAACGTCAAATTAATAGTTTGTTTGAAGAAAGTTTAGTACCTGCGACATCTTGGGAAAGAGGCTTTATCAGAGTTCCGGCTGCTGAAATTTATGAAACAGATGATGCCGTTCATCTCAAACTAGAAATTCCTGGGCTAGAAGCTAAAGACCTAGATGTACAAGTCACAGAAAATACTGTTCGTGTAAGCGGTGAACGCAAGCAAGAAACTAAAACTGAAGACAAGGGTGTTACCAAAAGTGAATTCCATTATGGTCAATTCCAGCGCGTAATTCCTCTACCTGCTCGAATTCAAAATACCAATGTTACTGCTGAATATAAAGACGGAATTCTGAACCTGACACTGCCAAAAACTGAAGCAGAAAAGAATAAAGTCGTCAAAGTCAATCTGGAAGAAGCATCTGCCTAAGTTGCGATCTGCGAAATTACCGAACGCATAAGATGAGATAAATTAAGCAGAGGTTGCCCTTCATCATGGGTGACCTCTTTTTCATTTCTGCACTTTAGAGGTATTGACAAAATTTACTTGCTTTGAAACTGTTCTGAATCAGCTTAACCTTTGTGAACTTTTTTACAACATGCCTCACTTTTCAAACATCCTCTAAAGTTAAGATTTAAGGATTGGAATAGAAATGACAGAGCAAGAATTAATCAAAAATTAATAGATCCTCGACAAAGAAGACCAGTAAAATACTCAGTTACTTATTACACCAATATTTTGAATGATCGAGGTATCAAGATTTACTTATGATCGTAGATGGCCTATCGCAGAGTGCTTCAGAAACGATGAAAACACCTAAGAATAGAGAACCTATTGCCATAATTGGCATTGGCTGCCGCTTTCCGGGTGGTGCTAATAACCCAGAAGCTTTCTGGAGACTGTTGCAAAATGGCGTAGATGCGATCGCCCAAGTGCCTGCAAACCGATGGAATCTTAGCAATTTCTACGATCCAGATCCTGCCAAACCAGGCAAAATCAGAACCCGTTGGGGTGGATTTATTGAAGATATAGACAAATTTGATGCCCAATTTTTTGGGATCTCCCCGCGCGAAGCATCTTGTATAGATCCCCAACAACGATTGCTATTAGAAGTAGTATGGGAAGCGCTGGAAGATGGTGGACAGGTGAGTGAAAGTCTGGCTGGTTCAAACACAGGGGTGTTTATTGGTATATCGGGTAGCGATTACCACCATATTCAATTAAATGTTAGCGATCGCAATTCCATTAACGCTTATACACATTTGGGCGGCGTTCACTGTATTGCTGCCAACCGCATCTCTTATATATTGAACCTCAAAGGGCCAAGTATGGCGGTTGACACTGCCTGCTCCTCATCATTGGTGGCAGTCCATCTTGCTTGTCAAAGTATTTGGAATGGAGAGTCGGCGCTGGCAATAGCCGGAGGCGTAAATGCCATCCTCAAACCAGAAACAACCATCGGATTTTCTAAAGCATCTATGCTCTCTCCCGACGGTCGTTGCTTTACCTTTGATGCACGAGCCAACGGTTATGTGCGAGCGGAAGGAGCTGGGATCGTTGTCTTGAAGCCTTTATCCCAAGCGCAAGCAGACAGAGATCCAATTTATGCCGTGATTCGAGCTACCGCAGTTAACCAAGACGGTCAAACCAATGGCATTACAGTTCCCAACGGACAGGCTCAAGAAGCAGCAATCCGAGAAGCCTGCCGACAGGCTGGAGTATTGCCAGAGCAGTTACAGTATATCGAGGCTCACGGAACGGGTACACCTGTAGGCGATCCGATTGAGACAAACGCTCTAGGAAACGTACTAGGCAAAAATCGTCCCTCAGGAAACTATTGCGTAATTGGTTCAGTTAAGACCAACATCGGACATTTGGAATCAGCATCGGGTATTGCTGGACTCGTAAAAGTAGCCTTAGCTCTCAAGCACGGTCAGATTCCGCCAAATTTACATTTTCAAACACCAAATCCCCAAATTCCCTTTGAAGAATTGCGGTTGCGCGTGGCAACTGCCTTAGAACCATGGCCCAACGCCAACGAGCTACGCATCGCTGGCATCAATTCCTTCGGATTTGGTGGCACCAATGCCCACGCAGTTCTCACAGAAGTACCTGTAAATCTTACTAATAGCGAAATTAATCCTAAATTATTTTTATTGCCCCTGTCAGCTCGTAGTCAGGAAGCACTCCAAGACTTGGCAGCAGCTTATAAAGAATTTTTAACAACAAGCGATCGCTCATTATTGGATATTTGCTATAGTGCTAGCCTACGCCGAGTTCATCACGAGCGCCGATTGGCAGTAGTGGCATCTCCAGCGGAACTAACAGCAAACTTAGAAGCTTTTTTAGCCCAAGAAACTCGTTTGGGGATGTCTGCGGGTCGTGTTGTCGCCCACAAGTCCAAACTTGCGTTTGTTTTTTCCGGTATGGGGCAGCAATGGTGGGCGATGGGGCGGACTCTATTAGAAGAGGAGCCTGTATTCCGAGAAACGATTCAACGGTGTGACAAATTGCTTGGGCAATATACTGATTGGTCGTTGTGGGCAGAACTGACGGCATCAGAGGAAAATTCTCGCATCAACGAAACTCAAATCGCTCAGTGTGCCATCTTTTCTGTACAAGTCGCTCTCGCCGCTTTATGGCGCAATTGGGGTATTATTCCAGAAGCGATCGTCGGTCATAGTGTCGGGGAAGTAGCAGCCGCGCACGTTGCCGGAGTTCTGAGTTTAGAAGATGCTGTACGGGTGATTTTCCACCGCAGCCGCTTGCAAGCAACTACTGCCGGACAAGGAAAAATGTTAGCCGTTGGGCTGTCCTTAGAGCAAGCAGAAAAAGTTTTAGCCGAATATCAAGAACGAGTTTCCATGGGAGTTGTCAACAGCCCCAGTTCCGTCACCCTATCTGGAGATAGCAAGGCTTTAGAAGAAATTGCCCACTCTCTAGAACTGCAAGAGATTTTCTGTCGGTTTCTCAAGGTGGAAGTGCCCTATCACAGCCCTTTAATGGAACCTTTAAAAGCAAAATTAGCCCAATCTTTACAAGAAATTACCCCCCAAAAAGCTGTCATTCCCCTGTTTTCCACCGTTACAGGTCAGCAAGTCGCAGGGACAGAAATGGATGGGGCATACTGGGGGCAAAATATCAGGAATCCGGTGCTGTTTGCCACAGCAGTAGCGGAACTGATGCAGGCAAAGTATAACCTGTTTCTGGAAATCGGCGCTCATCCAGTCCTGGCAAACTACATTTTAGAAGTCAATCAAACAGCAACTGTGCTGCCTTGCCTGCGGCGTAAAGAATTAGAACAGGTGATGCTGCTGGGGTCATTTGGCAAGCTCTACACGCTAGGATATCCGGTTGACTGGCATCGGCTTTATCCGCAAGGTGAATTTGTTCGCCTACCATCTTATCCTTGGCAGGGCGATCGCTATTGGCACGAATCGGAAGAATCCCAGCAAGCTAGGCTCGGACAAACCTACCTACGAAATATGCTAGGACGACCAGTCCATGCCCTGCTAGGAAGCCGTCTAGAATCAGTTCAGCCCTTGTGGAATGCAGCGATCGACAAAGCGACGCTGACTTATTTAGACGATCATCGCATACAAGGATCTGTGGTGTATCCAGGCGCAGCTTATGTGGAAATGGCTCTGGCTGCTGCTAAGGAAATTTTCGGTGAGGGGCGTTATGTTTTGGAAGATATTGAGTTTGTGCAGGCGCTGTTTTTGGCTGATGAACCAGTTACAGTGCAGCTGAGCGTAGAACGCCAGGGTCAAACTTCTTTTGAAATCCACAGTCTTGTTAAAGGCGAGCAAATGTCATGGATGCGCCATGCTACAGGCAATTTACTCAAGCTACAGACTAATATACCCGATGCGGTTGGATTGGATAAGATTCGCCGCCGCTGCCCTAGCGAAATCTCCAAAAATCTTCTTTACCAGCAGTTCCAAGACATGGGATTGGAATATGGCTCGAACTTTCAGGGTATAGAGCAACTTTGGGGTGGTGAAAAAGAAGCGATCGCTCAAATCAAACTTCCGGAAGCTTTAGCGCCAGAAGTCAAGGACTACCAGTTGCATCCGGCTATCTTGGATGCTTGCTTTCAAGTTCTGATTGGCGCTGTGTCAGACAAAAACACTTACTTACCAACTCGGATCGAACGACTTCGCATTTACGAGCGCCCCGGACTGCAAGTGTGGAGTCACGCTCGTTTGGTTGCACAAAATACTAAGCAAATTCACGGAGATATTCACCTGTTGGATGAAGCAGGCAATGTGCTAGTAGAAATTCAGGGTTTCTGCTGTCAGTCTTTAGGCAAAGCACAGGAAGGTGTTGCCAAACAAGATGGTTATCTCTACGAATATCAGTGGGAGTTGCAGCCCCGCCTCGGTCAAACCTTAATCAGCCAGCCTGCTAATTATCTGTCCTCTCCCCATCAAATCGCCGCCAGTCTACAAAGCGAAGCGGCTCGGTTGAGTAAGCAATTAGGACGCAAACATTACTACGAAACGGTAAATCCCCAAGTAGATGTTTTATCTGCCGCTTACATTTTGCAAGCTCTTAGACAGCTCGGTTGGCAACCTCAATTACTGACTCGCATCAGCACGAATTCTTTAGCAGAGCAATTGGGTGTAGTGCCTCAGCATCGCCGTCTTCTAGGTAGAATGCTGGAAATCCTTGAGCAAGAAGGTGTACTGCAACTCGTAGATGACCAATGGCAGGTACGCCATCCAGAATTTAAAGCACCACAGGAGATTTGGCAAGGGCTTTTTGCTCAATTTCCAGCTTATCAAGCCGAACTGATGCTACATCGACGGTGCGGTGAGAAATTGACTCTGGTATTGCGTGGTGAAGTCGATCCCCTGCAACTGATTTTCCCGGAAGGTTCTCTGACAGCATCCGAGCAACTGTACCAAGACTCGCCTAATTACCGCATCTACAATCTGCTGGTGCAAAAAGCGATCGCCCTCGCTCTAGAGCGCTTGCCAAAAGGGCGAAAGCTGCGAATATTAGAAATTGGTGCGGGTACGGGTTCAATGACATCCTACGTTTTGCCGAAGCTACCAGCCAAGCAGACGGAATATGTGTTTACAGATGTGACCCAAGTTTTTGTTACCTCTGCCCAGCAGAAATTTAGCGATTATCCTTTTATTGAGTGCCTGGTTTTGGATATTGAAGCCGATCCAGTTTCCCAGGGATTCGATGCCCATACTTTCGATGTGATTTTGGCATCAGATGTATTGCACGCCACCCGTGACTTACGCTCCACCCTAGAGAATATCAAACAGCTGCTAGCATCAGAGGGCTTGCTGGTATTTATCGAACTGACAAATGCTCCCTACTGGAGCGACTTAGTATTTGGAATGCTCAAAGGCTGGTGGCTATTTTCCGATTTGGATTTGCGATCGCTAAACCCACTGCTTTCAGCACCAAAGTGGCGAGATTTACTCTCTCAAGTCGGGTTTGCAGAGGTAGACGGTATTTCCGATACAGATGGGACTTTTGAACCGGTGCATACAGTGTTTTTGGCTCAAGGCCCTCAAGTTCAGCCAGAAACTCTACCTGAGTTTGCCATTCCTCTGCAACCCCAACAGCCAGGAACTTGGCTGATTTTTAGCGATCGCTTTGGGATTGGGCAGCAATTAGCAGAAAAACTCAAACAATACTCACAAACTCCCATTTTTATTTTGCCTGGAGATGACTACCAGCACCTTGATGCTGACTTTTTCCAGATTCGCCCAGAGCATCCAGAAGATATGCAGCAACTCTTAGAGGCTGTGAGTACTAGTCAGCCTGCTTTGAGTGGTGTGATTCACCTCTGGAGTCTCGACATCCCTCCCGCCGAGGAAACCACCGTTGTTTCTCTCGAACAAGCCCAGAAACTTGGCTGTCTGTGCGTACTGCACCTAGTTCAAGCATTGGAGCGAGTGGGGAGTTACCCTCGTCTGGTGCTTGTTACTACAGGAGTGCAGGCATTAGGAGAAGAGACAGGGGGAGAAACTCAGCACCCAGTCGTCTCGGTGGCTCAATCTCCCTTGTGGGGTCTGGGGCGGGTAATTAACAATGAATTTCCGAATCTTCAGTGTGTGAGGGTGGATATTAGCTCCACCAAAAACTTTGAAGAAATTGATTCTCTATTTGCCGAATTGTGGTCAGATGAGCGAGAAGATGAAATAGCTTTGCGAGGTAAAGCGCGATACGTCCACCGACTGGTGCGGATACAAGCAGCAGAAATTAATTCTAAATCCCAAATCCGAAATCAACCTTTCCGTTTGGAAACTACCCAACCCGGAATTTTAGACAACCTGACTTTGCGGCAGTTAGAGCGACAAAAACCTGGGATGGGAGAGGTGGAGATTGAAGTTTACGCCACGGGACTTAACTTTAAAGATGTAGCTAAAGCAATGAACTTGTTGGCTGATGCGAACTTAGAAGGGAATTTCTCCGGGCGATCGCTTGGCTTGGAATGTGCCGGAAAAATCACCGCAATTGGTTCTGGCGTTGCAGAATTTCAAATCGGCGATGAAGTGATTGCCAGCGCTCCGCATAGCTTCAGCACCCACACCATTACAGATGCTCGCTTGGTGGTACGTAAACCCGCACATCTCAGTTTTGAAGAAGCTGCCACTATTCCTGCTGTTTTCCTCACTGCTTACTATGCCCTACACTATTTGGGACGAATCAGTAAAGGCGATCGGGTTCTGATTCATGCCGCAGCAGGTGGTGTAGGTCTTGCAGCAATCCAACTAGCGCAAAAAGCTGGGGCAGAAATTTTTGCCACAGCAGGTAGTCCCGAAAAACGGGAATTTTTGCAAGCGATCGGTGTGGAACATGTGATGGATTCCCGGTCTTTAGCATTTGCCGAGCAGGTGATGGAATGCACCGATGGCAAAGGTGTAGATATTGTACTTAATTCTTTAGCGGGAGCTGCGATCGCCAAGAGCCTTTCTGTCTTGGGAGCTTACGGTCGTTTCATCGAAATCGGCAAGCGGGATATTGACGAAAACAGTAAATTGGGTCTGCGACCTTTTCAGAATAACTTGTCGTTTTTTGCTGTGGATTTAGACCGACTGTGGCGAGAACGCCCTGAGTTTGCCGGGTCTTTATTTGGCGAAGTCATGAAACTCTTTGAAGAGCGAACCCTGCACCCCTTACCTCATCGAGTTTTCCCTATTTCTCAGGTGCAATCCGCCTTCCGTTACATGGCTCAAGCTAAACACATCGGTAAGATTATTGTCTCTTTACAAGAATCAGATGTAATGGTGGTTCCCGCAACAGAAGAGAAAGTGACATTTCCCTCAGATGGCACTTACCTGATTACTGGCGGACTCGGTGGGTTTAGTTTAGCGGTGGCTAAATGGTTAGTAGAAAACGGTGCTAGACACTTAGTATTGATGGGACGGAGTGGTGTCGCTTCACCAGCCGCTCAGTCAGCGATCGCAACTTTAGCAGCAGCAGGTGCGAAGGTAGTGGTGGCAAAGGCAGATGTAAGCCAAGCCGACCAAGTAGCTAATGTTCTGACTGATATCAAGCAATCCATGCCACCGTTGCGAGGCATATTCCATGCAGCTTTGGTTTTGGACGATGCTGTATTGCTGCAACTAAACCCAGAGCGATTCTTTAAGGTTACAAGTCCCAAGATTATTGGTGCTTGGAACTTACACGCCCAGACATTGAATGCACCTCTGGATTGCTTTGTGCTATTCTCCTCTGTTGCTGCAACTATTGGCAACCCAGGCCAGGGAAATTATGTGGCTGCCAGTGCTTTTCTGGATGCCTTAGCTCATCACCGTCACACCCTCCAACTTCCAGCCCTGACCGTCAACTGGGGAGTGATTGCCGATGTTGGTTACGTTGCTCAGAACCCGCAGATTGGGGAACATTTCCAGCGACTTGGACTTAAACCGTTGCAGTCACAGCAAGCACTGAAGATTCTGGGCGAATTGCTCAGAACTGAAGCAGTCCAGACAGCAGTGGCTCCAGTAGACTGGCAGCAATGGCATCAAGCTTATCCTGCTGGCACATCGCCGCGATTCTCTTATCTAACAAGCAAAGCAGCTGTCTCTCAAGCAGCAAGTAATTCCAATAGTGAAGTAGATTCACTGTACAATACCCTTCTGGCAGTTGAACCAGCAGAGCGTCAACAGTTGTTGGAGTCTCGCCTACTCGAACAAGTTGCCAGAGTATTAGGAACTTCTGCCGCCAAACTGGACAACTCCAAACCGCTAACTAGTCTCGGGCTTGACTCCCTTATGGCAGTGGAACTCAGCAATCGCATCAAGAACGAAATGGATGCGAAAGTACCCGCAATGAAACTGATGCAGGGTTTGAGCATTTCCCAGTTAACAACAGAGCTAATTGAGCAATTGACAGGTACTTCTGCCGCTAATGCAGTCAATTCCCAACAATCCAACTCTTCGGTTACGGTAGTAGCTGATTGGCTCGTCTTCCCCAAACCAAATCCCAATGCCCGCTTGCGCCTGTTCTGTTTGCCCTATATTGGCGGAAGTAGCTCCACATTTCGTGACTGGTCAAAGCAACTGCCCTCAGAGATTGAAGTTTGTGCCGTTCAGCTACCTGGGGGAGCCGATCGCTTGAGCGAAGAACCTTTCAAAGCTTTGAACTTGCTGGTGGAAACTTTGGCAAGTGTTATGCTTCCCAATCTAGACAAGCCATTTGCTTTTTACGGTCATAGTCTAGGAGCAACGATCGCCTTTGAACTCGCTCGATATCTGCGCCGAGAAATTGGTAAAATTCCCGTCCACCTGTTCGTTGCTGCTTTGCAGGCTCCCCAGCTACCGCATCCCTATCCTTGTGTTACTCAACTCTCTGACTCCGAAGCCCTAGAAAAAGCATCTCTGCTCGATTTCCCGGAATCATTTTGGCAAAATCGCAATCTGATGCGGTTGTTGCTACCAAGTCTCAAGGCAGGAATTTTGATTTCTCAAAATTATACCTACTCACAGCAGGAACCTTTAGACTGTCCAATTTCTGCTTTTGGAGGCGTACAGGATAAGGTGATAACTCAAGAACATCTCCAGGCTTGGCGCAACCAGACTTGCAGCACATTTAAGCTGCAAATTTTTCCTGGCAACCATCTGTTCTTACACAGCGATCAAAACCTGCTTTTGTCAGCAATATCTCAAGATATAAAAGGGATTGGGGATTAGGTTTTCAACCGATATTTTGCACCAAACATATTTAACTCGTAAACATAATGGGCAAAATAAGTACCTAGCCAAGCTCAATCTATACTTAACATGAAAGCGATCGCTTTGCTTTTATCTATTGGTGTTGTTACTGTTTGTACTATTTTTGGTCTTAATTCACGGGGATATTTAAGCACCAAGCAAAACAACCTCCAGGAAACCTCAAGTCACGAACAGACTATAAGTCATGTAACAGCTTTGGGGCGCTTGGAACCCCAAGGAGATATCATTCATCTGTCTGCTCCAGCCTCTAACCAGCGTTTGGCTGAACTGCATGTGAAGGAAGGCGATCGGGTTAGAGCAGGCCAAATCCTTGCGATTATGGACAACTTTAATCAGTATCAAGCGGTTGTGGAAAATGCTAGAGCAAAAGTGAATGTAGCGCGATCGCGTTTAGCTCAGGTGCAGGCTGGTGAAGAGTTTGGCCAAATTGAGGCTCAACGCAAGAAAGTTGCGGAAATGAAAGCTCAGTTAGTTGAGGGCGTAAAGGTTCAAACAGCTATTATTGCCCGTCAGGAAGTGGAACTACGCAAAGCCGAAAATGACTATGAGCGGTACAAAGCTCTATCGCAACAAGGCGCTGTTTCCATAGCCGATACTGAAACCAGACGTTTGCAGGTACAGATTGAGAAACAAAGGTTACAGGAAGTAAAAGCAAACCTGAGCGAACAAGTTAGTACGCGTCAGGAGCGTCTTAAAGAGTCTCAAGCAACTCTGGAAAGTCTCAATCATGTGAAGCCAACAGATATCCTGGTAGCCAAAGCAGAATTGAATGAGTCTTTGTCTCAATTACAAAAAGCAAAAGTTGACCTGGAATCTACCTATGTGCAAGCACCTGTAGCAGGCCAAATCTTAAGTGTCAACGCTAAAGTAGGTGAAGTTGTCGGCAGTAGTGGCATTGTTGACATTGGCCAGACACAGCAGATGTATGTTATGTCTGAAGTCTACGAAAGCGATATTCAATACATTAAGATAAATCAGCCCGCAATCATTGTTAGCGAATATGGAGGGTTCACTGGGGAAATTAAAGGAGTTGTCGATCGCATTGGATTGCAAATCGATCAGCCAGGAATTGTGAATGACGATCCCTCTGCTAAAGCAGATGTCAGAATTGTGAAAGTTAAAATTCGTCTCAATCCCAATGACAGCGAACGAGTGAGAACCCTAAATAAGTTACAGGTAAGAGCATCGATTCAAGTTCGGTGATGAAGAAAGGTACGAGGTGGAGGGCAGAGGGGCAGGGGAGCAGAGGGGAGGGGTTTTCGCTGCTCTTCTGCATAGATTCGGTGAATTATAAATAATTAGCCGGACTTGATATTAAACATCTTTCTTCCCTTCTGCCCTCTGCCATCTGCCCTTAGCCTTCCCAGAAGGCTTGGTCAAGAGTTCATCAATCGATGGCGAAGTACAGAAGCAACAACATCCTGATTTGTATTGGATTTTAAAATCAGGCTACAGAAACTTTCTCGATCGATTACCATAACCTCAATATCTGTATTGGCTCCGGCTCGAATGGTAAACGGATACTTTTGCCCATCAACCAACTGGGCATTACCAAAGTATTCGCCTGCTTTTATCTGAGAGGATGCTAATTCATTATGGCGATCGCCCACAAATACTTCAGCTTCTCCCTCTAATATCAAGTAGAATTTATCAGCTACTTCACCTTGTTTAACGATAGTAGAATTGGCTCCGTATCTAATTACCTTTGCTTGGGAGGCAACTGCTATAGTTTGGGACGGATCGACGTTGGGCAATGCATTTGAGAGATGACTTGTCATCACACGTTGATGCAAGCGACGCACAATGTCAGCTTTGGTTAATTCAGAGTTCCCAAGGAAAAGCTGGAACAGTTCTTCCTCAATCACCATCACTTTAACTTCTGAATTTTTAGCAACGCGTACTGTAGCTGTACGTTTACCGCCTCGAAGCAAGCCCACTTCACCGAAATAATCCCCACGACTGAGATGATTTATCAGGCGAGGTGGTTCATCAGGAGATTCTTGGAAAATTTCGACTTCACCTTCTAAAAGAATATAAAATTTACTGGCTGGCTCGCCTTGGTGAACAATTACTTCCTCTGATTGGTAAGTCAACAGGATTGGTTTAGTGGTTGCTTTTTCTAGCAAGGCATCATCAAAACCAGGTAACACCAGTGAAAGTTCTTGGTTGAAAGCTAAACCCAACTTGCCATCTTCAACATTTACAATGCGATCTGCCAAATCAAGTATGCGATTATCATGGGTGACAATCAGAACAGCACTACTCTGTTCTTTAGCTAAACGATGCATCAACGCTACTACATTGCGTCCTGCTGTTTTATCCAAAGATGCTGTAGGTTCATCGGCAAGTACTAACTTGGGTCTAGTCACTAAGGCACTGGCGATCGCCACGCGTTGCTTCTGTCCCCCAGAAAGATTTCCTGGATAGGCATCGAGCTTCTGGGCTAATCCAACAGCCTCCAGTATAGCTACTGTTTTTGCACGAGCTTCTTTAGGTGAGAAGTCTGGCTGCAATTCCAATGACATCTGAATATTCTGCTGAACTGTCAAGAAATCCAACAAATTACTTGATTGGGTAATATAACCAAAATTCCGACGCATTTGGACTAATTGCTCTTTGGTAGCACCATTGAGTTCTTGTCCCAAAATCTTGAGACTTCCTTGGTGAACAGAACGCAGACAACCAATTAAACTGAGCAATGTGCTTTTTCCTGAACCTGAAGGCCCGGTCAAAATCACAAATTCTTTGGCTTTAACTTCCAGATTAATATCAGATAAAACTTGCTTTTGGAGTTCGCCTTCTCCAAAGAAGTAATTGAGATTTTGAATCGAAACAACTGTTTGAGTAGACACGAGAAATGGGGATTGGGGATTGTTCAAAACAAGTCTGCTGGATTGGCATCTCTGAGCTTATTCATAGTAATACTGCCGGATGTAAAACACATAATAATAGTTAGTAAAAGTACTAATGATGCTCGGGGAAACGTCATGTACATAGGCAAAGCGGTTGCTTCTTTGACAATTTCATACAATCCTATAGAAACGATTAGCCCAGGAATATAACCTAATACTGCTAAGATAAGTGCTTCTTGAAACAAAACGTTTAAAAAATAACGATGTTTATAGCCTCTGGCTTTGAGAACAGCATAGTCTGGTAAATGATCTGAGACTTCGCCATATAGAATTTGATAGACAATAATCACACCTACTAAAAAACCAACGAAGACTCCCGTACTAAATACAAATCCAATAGGAGCGCTGGTAGCCCAATAATGTTTTTCATAGTCAATAAATTCTTGCCGTGTCATTACTCGAACATTAGCGGGAAGTTGAGTGCTGATTTTTTTGGCGATCGCTTTTCGATCGACACCAGGTTTAAGGTTTACCAACCCAATGGTAATATTGTTTGCAGAACGTTCGGGTAATAAATAATTAAAAGTCGCACTGCTGGTAATTACATTGCCATCATCGGCAAAAGATGCACCCGCAAAATCAACTAAGCCGCTAATCCAAACTTGCCGAGCGCCTATTTCTGCTGCAATTGATTTTCCTGAGTCCAAATCGTTTAAGATATTGCCATATTCTTTTAAGTCAGAGTTGCGATCGAATAGAATCACACCCCTAGCCCTCAACAAATGAGCAACTCGATCGAATTTGGCAATTTTAAACGGGCAATTATCCGGGTTAATACCCAAGATAATAATTCCTTTTCCTCCACTAACATTGCCATACTTGAAAGACTGCTGTCCGTGATACACATAGTTAACAGAGTCAACTTCGCTGAAATTGAGCGTGCGATACAAGTATTGCCGAGGAAAATCTCTGGTGTTAGCCAAAGTCTTCATTTCAGGGTTAATTAAAATCAAATCAGCCACCAGACGAGTGTGTAGTGCTGTTTGGCTATCGTAGAGAGAATCTAAAAAGGCCAATTGCATAAAGATCAGAATTGCCGCAAAAGCAATACCTACAATCGCTACCAAAAGCCGCAGCTTATAGCGAGTGAGTTGCAACCAAGCTAAGGGGATTCTTCCAAAAGAATTCATGTATACTTTTTAAATTCAAATTGTTTATATTGATTTTTGATATTCCAACTTATCTAGTTTGCAATGATTAAGCGATGGCTTGCCGACAGTATTTTCCTCACGACAGTTATAAAAAATGCTACTTGGCTGCTGGGAGGGCGAGTGATGACTGGATTCGCCAGTTTAGTCTATTTAAGTATAGTTACTCATCACCTAGGTGTTACAGGTTTTGGCACGCTGGTTCTCATTCAAACCTATATTCAGATAGTCACAGATTTAACCACCTTTCAATCCTCTCAGGCGGTAATTCGTTACGGGACTATTTGTCTTGAGCAAAAAAATAAAGTCGCTTTGCAACAGCTCTTAAAATTTACCACCCTACTCGATTTACTAGGAGTGCTGATTGGTTTAGCGATCGCAGTTATTCTTGCGCCCTATATTGGTTTCTATATGGGATGGAATCAGGCGACGATCTTTCAAGTTCAGTGGTGTAGCTTGATTATTCTTTTCACGAGTGTAGCGACACCCAGAGGTTTATTACAGCTTTGCAATCGCTTTGATTTGTTAGCGTTACAGATTACTATTCCTACCTTTATTTGCATGTTTGGAGCGTTCGTTGCTGCCATTCTGAATGCTCCTGTATGGGGATATCTTCTGGTTTGGTTTATTTCCCAAGCTTCTGGAGGGTTATTGTTGTTCCTAGTTGGTTGGCGAGAAGCTTGGAAACGAGGAATGTTAAAGAATATAAATTGGTCTGCGATCGATTTGAGCCAACACCATCGCGGCTTGTTGAAGTTTTGCATCGTGTCTAACTTCGATTCTTCCTTGCCAATGATGATGAGACAAGCCAGTCCCTTAGTAGTGGGAATTTTGACTACTCACGCAGCCGCAGGACTGTTCCAGGTAAGCTATGAATTGTCTACTCCACTTAAGGATTTAGCTCAGATTTTGACTCAATCTGTCTATCCAGAATTGGCTCGGTTAGACAGCCAGGATAAATGGCGTTTGTTCGTGTCCTTGCTGCTGAAATCAACTGCGATCGCCACCGGAATTGGGGCG
This sequence comes from Dendronalium sp. ChiSLP03b, assembly GCF_034531165.2. Lineage (NCBI taxonomy): Bacteria > Bacillati > Cyanobacteriota > Cyanophyceae > Nostocales > Nostocaceae > Dendronalium > Dendronalium sp. ChiSLP03b. The sequence continues at coordinate 43,133 of NZ_JAVRBR020000140.1, forward strand.
ATAATCTTCATCATTATCGTTTGCTTGGGTCAGATCGTTCTGAAGTATGCCTTTGGCGAGGCATTTATTTCGGCCTATGGGATTTTAGTACTGTTAGTGGCAGCAGAAGTCTTTACAATGGGAAATTGTGCTTTAGAACCCGCCTTTTATGCAATCGGCAAGCCCAGTTTCCCATTGAGAATAAATGCGATCGCCATTTTGGGAGTTTATTTGCCGTTGCTGCTGGTTTTAACTCAATCCTTTGGCATCGTCGGTACAGGAATAGCAACCTTATCGTCCACAGCTTTAATCCTAATTTTCAGTAGCGTACTAATCTGGCATCAGTTACGTCAGAGGTTACGAACATAGGCTGGGATTAGTGTTTACCTCTGTGTGTGGAGCGCCCAACTTCTTCAACATAGAGTAGTGTGATTCGATCGCACCAAAAAATGTTGGGTAATAGTTGTATGGTACGCTATGTTTCTGAGCCACCTCACGTACAATTTGGCTGATTGCTGGATAGTGAATACTGCATACTTGGGGGAACAGGTGATGCTCAATTTGATAGTTTAACCCGCCTACGAACCAAGATAGAAATTGGTTCTCATGGGCAAAATTAGCTGTAGTTACCATCTGATGAACCAGCCATGTATGTTCGATCGTGCCGTTTTCATCTGGCACAGGAAATTCCAGTCCTTCAACTACGTGTGCTAACTGAAATACCACACCGAGAATCAGTCCAGCCGTGACGTGCATGACTACAAACCCAATGAGAAATTGCCACCAGGTTACATCTAAAACCAGTAATGGAATTGCGATCGTGTAGGCATAGACGAATAACTTTGTCCAAATCAGGTTTACGACCTCAGCACGGGAATGTACTAGGTCTTTACATGGCCCAAAGTCCCGCAATTGAAAGCAAAGAAAATCCTTCATGAAAAGCCAATTCAGTGTGGCAAGGCTATATGCTAAAAAAGCATAGATATGTTGATATTTGTGAATAGGTTTTAGGGGAGTAGCCGATGAAAATCGGATGAGCGGCGAAACCATCAGGTCTTGGTCTACTCCGGGGATGTTGGAGTATGTGTGGTGGATAGTGTTATGGGCGATTTTCCATATATATCCGTTAGCGCCCAGCAGATCGAAAATATAGCCGATGAATTTATTCACTCGTGGGTTTGCCGAGTAGGCCCCGTGCAGCGCATCGTGTGCAATACAAAAGCCAATACCTGCTATTCCTACACCCATTAATACAGCCAGAGCGAGCATCTGCCATGCCGAAAATTGGTTACTCAAGATGAGGGCATAGCTACCGTAGGTGATTACAAGGAAAACAATTGTCTTGAAGACCATTCGGGAATCAGCCTTTGGCGAGCGACCCGTGACTGCAAAATAATCTGCAACCTGTGTTTTTACTTCCTGTGCAAAGAGCGTCGCCTCTTGGTTGGAAAAGCGAACTTTACTAACTTGCATAACTTCTCTCTTAGATAATGTCGCAACGATCTCAATTTTTTATGACTATACCCATTAAGTAAGAAAGCACAATGAAATATTAAGATATGAACATAAAGCCAAAAGTGCAAAACTCTCTTTTCTTGTGCCTTATTTTCACAAAGCATATAGCGATCCAAAATGGTAAGTAGAGAGGCGCAAAAAACCGAAGTATGTAATAATACCTTTGCCAAAATAAGAGCCTACAAAAATTTTAAATTGGTATTAGCCCTTATCATTCGTCTTACGAGGTTCTTATGTCAGAAGGAGAAAAATTGATCGCCATCAACGCATCTGATGCACCGACAAGAACTAAGCCCTCAAACTATCCTGAACCGTTTGCATCGCGTATGGTGGGCAGGGAGAAACACCCACTTGGTGACCTGTTTGGCATCACGAACTTTGGTGTAAACCTAACACGCCTAGCTCCCCAGGCAATTTCAGCTCTTCGTCACGCTCATAGCAAGCAAGACGAGTTCGTGTACATCTTGGAGGGGCATCCAACGCTTTGTACCGACGAAGGTTGTACACAACTCTCCCCAGGTATGTGTGCCGGCTTCAAGGCTGGTACTGGTAACGGCCACCATCTAATCAATGAAACCTCAGAGGATGTTCTTTACCTAGAAATCGGAGACAGAACACCGGAAGACGAAGGCAGCTATCCCGATGACGACCTCATGGCCTTGTTAGAGAATGGCAAGTGGAGATTTGTCCATAAAGACGGCACACCGTACTAATTTTGGAAGAGTCAGTAAGGCGATCTCGACTCCATGCCATGTGACAAAATAATAGATTACTACAAACTCCGCTTTCAAATCGAGTTTAACTTCCGTGATGCCAAGCAATTTTAGGGGCTAGAAGATTTTATGAATCTGAGCCAAACTGCTGTAACCAATGCGGCTAATCTCGCATTCTTTATGGTCAATTTATCCTATCATCTTCTCGCTGATTTCCGTAAATATAATCCTAACTCTGGCATTATTGACCTGAAAGCTTATTACCGTGGTTTTCGATATATACGTGAAATTTTAAAAATGCTTCCTGAAAAACCTGAGCCGATTTTATTAGCTCAAATTTTAGCCAAGCTTACTTATGCGCGGACGTATTCATCCCCTTTCCACAGGCATTGAACCCTCGTAAATTGGCTAAGGTATTAATGTAATGAAAAGTAAAGTTACCTAAAAACCTCTTCCCTTCTGCCCTCTGCCATCTGCCTTGTGATAACGACAATTTTTAACACCGACCTACTCATTACCACCAACGGATTTGCAAATATCCACGCTGTGGCTGCAACTCAGCCTCAGTCTGCCAATTTATAGGTTTATAGGTTCTAAAAACTCGATCCCACCAATCAACACCAATACCAAAGTTGTGGTGCCATTGGTTGTATTGGTGATGAACATAGTGAACTGGCATCGCTATCCAGAAACAAAGCTTGGGGTTATCGTGTTGAAGTTGATGAGCATAGGCTGCAAACACTGTATAACCTAAGCATCCAATTAACCAGCTAACTTTAATGTACCAGTTTGCCCCAATTAGCTGAAGAATTAGAACCGTCAACAACAGTATAGGCAAACCACCAACGATATAATCTCGAAATTCTTTTACTACGCCTTGTCCTGTTCCGTCCTGATGGTGATCGACATGAAATCGGCAAGTTTGGGGAAATATATGCATCAGGCGATGACCCCAGTACTCAACCAGACTAGTAATCAGCAAAGCTGCCATCAAAGCAGCCATTATTTGTGCAATATTAGTCAACATATATTTTTTACTCGCTCGTAGCCATTTAATCGACCTCAAACATCTCTATTCCTTCAAAACTGGTAGGAATGCATTATTATGATTTTGCCCTGCACCTTATCATAAGAGTTTTGTTACAGTGTCATCCTCCTCGTTCAGTTCTCTCATCGACCTCCTGAGCGATCGCGCTCAAAAACAGCCTCATAATCAGGCTTTCACATTTCTCAAGGATGGGGAAATAGAATCAGATCGCCTTACCTATCAAGACCTCGACCGACAGGCTCGTGCTATTGCTGCCAGTCTTGAGTCCGTCACTTCAGTTGGCGATCGCGTTTTATTAGTTTATCCCTTCAATGCCTGTCTGGAGTTTATTGCAGCCTTGTTTGGCTGCTTCTATGCTGGCGCGATCGCTATACCCACAAGACCGCCTCAAAACTCAGAAGAATGGGGAGATTTTGGCTTTCGCGTTCGGGAATGTCAAGTAAGTGTTGCTCTTACCTCTGCCGCACTTATAGATAAGTTACAGGATTCATGGTTAGAGTGGTTGGCTCAATCTTTGGTGCCACAAGAGAGCAAAAATCTACCTTGGATAGCCACGGATCGAATTTTGTGGGATGGTGGCTCGAACTGGCAAGAACGAAAAATCGATCGCGATGCGATCGCCTATTTCCAATACACCTCTGGTTCCACAGGAATTCCCAAAGCAGTCGCCATCTCCCACGACAATGTGTTGCAAAACTGCGCCAATTTTCAGCAGACATTTCCTACTCTTGACTTTCGAGGGGTGAATTGGCTGCCTTTAACCCATGACATGGGATTGGTCGCTGGCATCATGCAAACCCTTTATGCTGGAGCCTGTACTGCTTTAATGTCACCAGTAGCTGTATTTCAAAATCCCAGTCGTTGGCTCAAGGCAATCTCAACCCATAAAGCAACCATCAGTGGAGGGCCTAATTTTGTATACGACCTCTGCGTGCAAAGGGTTAAACCAGAACAAATAACAGACCTCGATTTGAGTAGTTGGGAAATCGCCGGCAATGGGGCTGAACCCGTACGACCGGAAACTCTAGAACGGTTTACAGCCTTATTTGCACCATACGGCTTTCGACGAGAGGCATTTTATCTGTCTTATGGCATGGCAGAAGCAACTTTGGTGATCTCTGGAGGTGCTGTTAAAGAGTCATCAGCCATTCAGTTTGTGGATGAGCAAGCTTTGGAACAGAATCGAGTTGTGACCGTAGCAAAAGGGCAAACTGGAGCGCGAACGGTGATTAGCTGCGGTCGTGCGTGGCCGGGAAACCAGGTGATAATTGTCAACCCGAAAACTCTGGCTCCTTGTCCGTCTGATGGTGTCGGCGAAATTTGGGTGCAAGGACCAGGGCTGAGTCGCAATTATTGGCATCGACCCCAAGAAACCGAGCAAACCTTCCAGGCTTATTTGTCAGATAGTGGTAAAGGCCCCTTTTTAAGAACTGGGGATTTAGGTTTTATTCACAATGACCAATTGTTTATTACTGGTCGTCTCAAAGACATGATGATTTTTTGGGGACGCAATTTCTATCCTCAACTTCTAGAGCAAACTTCAGAAAAGAGCCATCCCGCTTTATCAGCGAATGCCAGTGCCGCTTTTTCTGTAGATGTGGAAGGAGAGGAAAGACTAGTAATTGCTCAAGAAATTGATCGCCACGCCCTCCGCAAGTTGAATTCTCAGCAAATTGCAGACATAATTGCTGCCATTCGTCAAACTATCGTGATGCAGCATTTGGTCGAAGTTTATGCGATCGCCCTTTTAAAACCTGGTACTGTCCCCAAAACCTCCAGTGGCAAAGTACAACGCCGTCGCTGTCGGGATCGGTTTTTAGCAGGAACTTTAGCGGTTGTCGAACAATGGTTCTGTTCTGTGTCGGAGCGATTAGATCCGACTGATTTGACTAGTTTGCCAGGAATTGAAGAAGCTTGATTGCACATATTCCATGTCTGATGCCGCCAAAATTAAAATTTTGATTGTCTATGAGCGATCGGGAATGGGTCATGAAATTATGGCCAATATTCTCGCCGAGGAAATTTTACAGGACGATCGTTTTGAAACGCTCAGGTACACCATAACTGAATTACTGCAAGACCCATTAAGCGAACTATTGACAAAAGCTTGGGTTAGTGCTTGGAACTTCTTCATCTGCCATAACTGGATCGAGTTGGCAGATATACTAATTAATTATTTGATGCGCTTGATCTTATTGCCTATTGGTGAGGTTAGCTCAGTTGCAGCCATGCACCAAACTTTAGACCAGATTGCACCAGATATTCTCATTTGTACTGCCGATACTGCTGGTAAATGCTTGGGTAGTTGGGCTAAAGAAAAGCAAATTCCTTTTTTTCTCGTAATTACAGATTTGTCTGTTTTTATAGATTTAGTTTCCCCAGATGCCACCCATATCTGCTATTTTCCGGAAACTGTGAATGCTGTACAGAGTTTCCCCTTTAAACTTACTTATTGGTCTTATGAGTTAACTCGTTCCAGCAGCTTGTCCGAGCAAATCCAGTTTATTAGCAGATACCTTTATGATTTTGTGATTTGCTATCCACAAAATAGAATCTATCGAAATATAGATAGAGATTACAAACCCCAAAATCAGGCTCGTTGCCAAGTAATCGGGCCTCTGCGTGAAGCCAAGCACTTTAAAATTAGAGAGCGAAAAACACTGCGCGATCGCTTTGAACTATCCCCTAGTAATTCCTGTATTCTCATCATTAGTGGCAGTTTTGGTGGCAACTTTTGCACAAAATACCTGAAATATTTACAAAGCCTATTTCTAGACTCCTTAGTTGTAATTGTGGCTTGTGGTCGAGATGAAAAACTGCGTGTCAAAATTGAGCTGATGGCTGGGAAAAAGCAAAATTGCCAAGTGCGATCGCTAGGTTTTGTAGATAATCTCCATAAATGGATGTCTGCTGTAGATATAATTCTGGCTCGTCCTTCAGCAGGTATTTTATTGGAAGCAATGCTTGCCCGCACACCATTATTACTTCCTAGACAAGCAGCAGCTAACGACCGAGGAGCTATTAGCTTTGTCGAAAAATATCAATTAGGTGAGTGCTTTACAGATCGCCAGGATTTGAATTTAAAAATCAGGCGTTTGTTAAACGAAAAAGAACTGTACCAAAATCAGATCGATGCCTTACTCAAAAACTATCCATCTACCTTTGAAGAACAAAGTGCAAACTTGTGTAAGATATTATTGCGATCGCTTGAGAGTTAGGTAATGTCGTGTCCGTTTAAACGAAATAGCCAGATGCTGAAAGTAAAATAAAATTATCCCCCACTAAAACCCCATCATGGCTCGACGCAGAAAATCTTAAGCACTTACACAAAGCCTGTCACAAGCAGGTGTATTTCAAATCCAAGAAAACAATTCACTATATTTTGTAAAAGAGCGCAATGTTGCTTAATATATAGATATAACGAAAATACTCAATAATTCAATGTGCAATGGAATTATTAGAGCGTGCTTAACTGATAATCGCTATTTTTATGACTTGTAAAATGTAAATCGTAAACAATTCCTCCATTCTTATGACTGTAAAACTCCAGACCGAAAACGACTCTCTGACGGCAAGCATTAGTATAAAGATAAATCAAGAAACAGAAAAAGAAAAAGTTCTATGTTCTCATTGTCAGCGCACCGCTACGAACGGTATTAAATGTAAAGGGATTTGTGTAGCTGACAATGACTATTAAGGTATGAATTTTATCGCTCCTGAATATTGTAATTTGGTTTTCCATTGCCCAAAGTATGCCAATCGAATCGCACGTTTGTAAAGCCGAAACACTTGCGGTTTAAGCAGGGAAGCAATTGCTTTTCATAACTTATCGCGATCGCTCTATTGCAAAAGATAGACTATAAATATCTTACACTTTATTTTTTATCAAAAATGTTTTGTAAAATATCGCAAACTTCAAATACAGCTTGGTTTTGAATAGCTGCAAGATTCGCCTTGTAGCGAAGCCAATTTTCATGTTTTAAGAGTTCCTCAACGGCTGGAACAATCCTGCGAAAGCTTTTAATTGCCAGACCAACTTGTTTCTCTAATATCCACTCAACATTGTATTTTTCATTGATGAGTGTTGAGGAATTGCGTTCAACAATTACAGGTAAATTCATTACCATCGCTTCACTAATACTAATAGAACCAGGTTTGCCAATAAAAAAATCAGCCAAACTCATGAAATATGGCACTTCATCAGTAAAACTTTGTACGTGTTGCCGTAACTGAGTTGGACGTTCTTGCAATGCTTGTGCAAGTTTCTGATTATAACCACACAGAAAAATCAACTGCACTCGATCGCTCATACAATCTAAGGATTGGGCAATGTTGAGCATTGTTGCACAACCTTTTCCCCCAAACAAAACAATTCCCGTTACTCGGTCTGGATCTAATCCTAAACGCTGTCTTTCTACACGGCGATTGCTAGACATCGGTTGATAGAAGCGGGGATGTACAATCATTCCTGAAGTTTGCACAATGTATTCTTTTGATACACCTAAAGAACGCGCTTGTTCAGTGGCGCGGTTGGTTCCGCAGATTAAGTAACTTTTAGTTTTAGGTTCTATCCAAAAATGGGGGGGACTATCTGCAAAGTCAGTCATGATTGTAACCATAGGTGTGTTGACTTTAACTCGTTGCAGGCTGTCCCAAATTGCTCGGTTATACAGGGGAATTAAAGAAATGACTAGATCCAAAGGAGGTTGCTGTCGCCAATGTCGTTCGCCCAATTTCACCCCAATCGGATGCAACAAGCGAATGAAAAACTTATCAAGAAACATCATCACTGGATGTAGCCATGTCCAATCTGCGCCGATCATCTGGTTGTAGAGTTCATTACCGTCTGAACCGAACAGCTTTTTATAGGGATCTAACGGCTCTGATAGTTGACCGATATCTGTTACAGTGATCTGCCAGGGTCGTTTTTGTTGTTGTGCGATCGCACTTAAAGCTCTTAGGGTAGCGTAGTGACCTCCACCAGCACTGAGTGTAAAAACATGTAGCGAAAAGATTTTTTCATAACTCATAACTAATCCAAATGTAACTTCTGGCGTGCAAGTGAGCGCGAATTTCCAAATGTCCCAGCCAAGCGCTGCAATTATCTCATTATCAGTGGGTATAATTCTTGGTTTGGTCTAGGGGTTACTGTAATTGCAGACGCAAAATAAGCAATAGTTTATACCTATAATTAATGTAGTAAATACAGTTTTTCACACGTCTGCTTGCGAATACAACTATTAGCAGGAGTTAGCCTTAATTACCTCAATTGCTAGTTTCACTGTGCTAAATACGAGCTAAAATTACTTTGTAATTGCAAATATATGAGGTAATTTCAGATATTGAATTACCGGAAATTACGGAGTGCAGCGACAAATAATTTTGTCAATGTACAGTAAAAGTCGATATTTAAGCAGCTTTTTCTTAAATGGGTAGTACTGGACTCGAACCAGTGACATCCTGCTTGTAAGGCAGGCGCTCTACCAACTGAGCTAACCACCCGCTGTTGCACACAAGAATTTAGTATAGCAAAATATTTTGCGATCGCGCTAGTATTTTTAGGAAAATCTTTTTGACTTTCTAATTCTCACCCTTTATCTATCTATGAAAGCTTACGAGATTCAGAGCAATACAGGCATTGATGCCCTCAAATTAGTCGATCGCCCTGAACCCAAACCCGCAGCAGGGCAAGTTCTCATCAAAGTCCGAGCGACATCCCTAAATTACCGCGACTTACTTGTGGCTGAAGGAGCCTACGGTTCTGGAGTGAAATATCCGCTTATTCCCCTGTCTGATGGTGCAGGGGAAGTCGTGGCAGTGGGGGAAGGAGTCACACGGGTAAAAATAGGCGATCGCGTCGCTGGTATCTTCTTCCAAAACTGGATTTATGGCTCTTTGAGCAAAGAAAAAATGAAATCGGATCTGGGAGGTGGCATCGATGGCGTACTTGCTGAGTATGTTGTATTACATCAAGAAGGGTTAGTAATATTACCAGACCATCTATCTTACTCTGAAGGTGCAACTTTGCCCTGTGCAGCCGTTACAGCTTGGCAGGCTTTGGTAACTAAGGGCAATGTTAGTCCAAATGACAGTGTTTTGTTGCTTGGTACTGGCGGCGTTTCAATTTTTGCCCTTCAGTTTGCCAAGATACATGGTGCTAGAGCGATCGTTACTTCTAGCAGTGATGAGAAATTAGCACGAGCTAAACAGCTTGGTGCTGATGAAACCATAAACTATAAGACAACGCCAGACTGGGAAAAGCAAGTTTATGCACTAACTAATCGCACAGGCGTAGATCGTGTAGTGGAAGTAGGTGGTGCGGGTACTTTTCCCAAATCCCTACAAGCAGTCAGGATCGGCGGACAAATCAGCTACATTGGCGTATTATCAGGCAGAGGAAATGAAATTGACCCCACACCGATACTTTTCAAGAGTTTAACAGTTCAAGGAATTTATGTCGGTAGTCGGGAAATGTTTGAGGCAATGAATCAGGCGATCGCTCAACATCAACTTCAGCCTATTATTGATAGAGTTTTTTCTTTCACAGAAGCACGGGAAGCTTATCTTTACCTCAAAAGTGCTGCTCACTTCGGTAAGGTTGTGATTGAGATAGAATAATCTTTATACTGGAAGAATTACAGGTAATTAACAAAGAAAATATGGAGTAAAGAGTTGCCTAATAACTCCATAATACAAAGTATATTGTTTAGCTGTTCGGTATTCATAAAAAATTCTGGCAACCTACACCACACTTTTGAGATTCACGATTATAATTACTGCAATAGTGAAATTGTCAATTAATTTATCTACAACATACTGTAATCAAATGTTACTCTGAAAAAAATTATTTGAGAAAATACACATTAGTTGACGTTACAAATAGGTTCTCAGTTGCTCTCCTTCTAGCTTGAAACTGCTTTTTCGCAAAGAGACCTATATCAAGGAGATCCTTAATGTCAATAGAAAATAATGTCCCAGTTCTTAGAGAAAATAGGTTGCTTTCAACTCTGCCTACCTCTGAATATAAGCGTCTTGTTCCTCACCTAAAGTTAGTACAACTCTCATTTGAGCAAATTCTTATAGAGCCAGAAGAACCTATCACACACGTCTATTTTCCTCATAAAGCAATGGTTTCTTTAATAACCACTATGGAAAATGGCTCATCGGTTGAAGTCGCTGTAGTAAGTAATGAAGGTGTGGTAGGTATATCCGTAATTTTGGGAACTAATACAACGACCACAAGAGCGATTGTGCAAATTCCAGAGAGTGCGATGCAGATGAGAGCAGATGTCTTGAAAACCGAGTTCCATCGAGGTGGAATACTGCAAAGTCTTTTGTTACGTTACATCCACGCTTTACACACCCAAGTAGCACAAGGCGTTGCTTGCAATAGCCTCCATACAATAGAGCAGAGGCTTGCTCGCTGGTTGTTGGTCGTCTCAGACCGTCTGCAATCAGATCGGTTATTCCTCACTCAAGAATTTATTTCTCAAATGCTGGGTGTACGTCGCTCCAGTGTGAGTGTGGCAGCTAAAACACTCAGCAATGCAGGAATAATGTGTTACAATCGTGGTAATATCAGCATCATAAATCGCGAAGCTTTAGAAGTCGCATCATGTGAGTGTTATCGAGTTCTCAAAAACGAGTACGAGCAGTTTTTAGTTAAAGAATTTGAGCGTAATATCCGATGAATAATTTTAGGTTTCTATGTGCGAAACCGGACAGACACTAAAACTAGAGTTTGTGTAACCTTGAGAAAATTATGCCTTTTAATGCCATTTAGAGGAGTGTGCATTTCGATGCTATTGCTGCTCGAGGTGTTGGAACTACACTAAGGTAAAATTAATGTATAGTCAACCCATCTCTGTTGATGGCTTACACTTGCTAGTTATTGATGACGATGCTGATACAAGAAAGATTCTTACCATCCTATTTCAAATGGAGGGCGCAGAAATCTTAGCTGTTGGTTCAGTAAATGAGGCTTTAGAAGTATTGTCCTATTTTAATCCTGATATCCTTATCTCCGACATCTACTTATCGGATGAACTCGGCTACTCATCACTCACAAAAGTTAGAAATCTGGTAGCAACGCAAGGAAAATGGATTCCAGCTATTGCTTTAACGGGATTTGCTTCAGAAACAGAGCGTGCATACGCCTATGCTATAGGTTTTCAAATGCATATATGCAAGCCTATCAACTTAGATGAGTTAGTTTGTGCAGTTGCTAGTCTAGCTGACTGCAAGCAGTTAGTCTAATACTAAAAACCATTTTCGGATAAATAGACCAAAATCATCAAACTATTTCCCCAATAGAGTTGAGATTTACCTTGGCAAATACTGTTCCCAATGCTGTCCATCCCTTATAAAGACTACAAGCTCTTGTCCATCTGCACCTAACTCACGAGAGTAATCATCAATGTAGATTGCTGTGCATCTGTAATGCGATCGCCTTTATGGTCAAATAATTGAAGTCCCATTTCGTCACGCATCTTATTGTAAACATCTCGTAAATCATTTTTCTCTAGCAGACTGTAAGGGTTTTCAGCAAAAAATTGAAACACATAAGCTATAGATTCATAGTTGGATATCGGTGTAAATTGTCCTGAAAGCACACCCATTGATGGGTCACTCCACTTGAGGTTGGAATAGCCAATAATGTCACCATTATGCAAAGTAACTGAGACAGAGACACTCATCTTCTCTTACTGCGATCGTTAGATTTCGATCCTGTAATATTTTTTGCAGATTATATAACACGAAAAATATTAAAAAAAATCAATAAAATAATCTTAAAAAGTTATCTTAACTCACGAAATATGAAAGTACTGATACTAATTAATTTTAATCAAGCACCTTAATTTTTATCTAAAATTTAAAATGCTCAGTATCTTTTAAAACACTATCAAGTATTTAACTACTGCTACTAAATTTACTTAGATTTAATGATACAAGTAGTTTGAATAGAATATTTGCCATACTTTTTAGATTTAAGTTTGTTTTTCCTTTTTTATTTGCTAGTTAAAGCTTTGAGGCTTGTTGCTAACTGAAAATTTCAACTTAATTTGTCTGAAATATAGCACTAAGTATTGACAATTTATTAATAATCGAATAACAAGGTGGCAGAATCATGAAAAAAGGCGTTAGTACATCTTTCCTTGGAGACTCAGTAACGCCCTGTGAAAAAGTTAATACGGATAACATAATCATGCCACAAAATACTGATTACAAAGCTTCTAACTCAGAAAATCAGGGTATTGCTTACAAAGAGCGTCTTAATTCTTGGGCTATTGCCCGTATACTTCCTGATGCAGAACGGGAGATTGTTGCTCGTTTTCGCAGTCGCTCTGATGCAGATGGTTACATGCAGCATCTACGCCAAATGAAACCTAACGCTTCTTTCATGGTTGTTTTTGATTGTCAACGCGAAGAAGCTGTGATTTAAATAAAGTTTTTGACTGAATAGAGGTGATATCTAACGATCGACCCTTTGGGTGACGCGCTCCTTGTGTGCAAGATGCTAACGCGAACGTCGCTAACGCTGCGCTAACACAATCGCCTGATACCACTTTCCTCAAGGGGGGAACCCCCATAGGGAAGTGGTTCCGGAGGGAAACCTTTCCGTAGCGCTGTCTCACCTCGGCGCTCAAATATTTACAGCAGAATTCAGGAGGAGCCAGTGACGGGTACACAGGGGTCTCCCCAAGTAGAGGAGGCAGTGCGTTGCGGAGCCAGCGCTGTGCGGAGGTTCCCGACGCTCGGTAACTCGTTACCACTTCGCTATCCGTTGAAGCGATTGGCGTGGGGTTCCCACGGCAGTCCGCTCAAGTCGGGAAACCCGCCCACGCGGCTGCCTCCCCGTTGTAGCAACTGCCGTCAACTGGCTTCATAATTCAGAATTTAGAAGTGAAACAGGCTTTATGCCTGGGTTTGAGACTTAGGATCTTTACTTCATCAACTTGAAAATTGCTGTAACTTTTGATATAAAAAAGCTGATTGGATGCCTAAATTTTCTTACAAAAAGTTATTAACTCAATCTTAAACTAGCCTAGTAATAAATAAACTCCTCCTCCAGAAAGCTTTATTAACATCCTTGGGAAGATGTTATTATCCAGAGAATCAGTATCAAATATAACAGGATAAAAACCACATTCCTGCGATAAGGAGACTGATTAGATGAATTGGCAGGCGATTTGGGCGCTGTTCCAAGAGACATTTCAAGAATGGAATGAAGATAAAGCCTCACGGTTAGCGGCAGCATTAGCTTATTACACGATTTTTTCTATCGCTCCTTTGTTGATCATCGTAATTGCGATCGCGGGAGCAGTATTTGGAGAGGAAGCAGCAAGAGGTGAAATTGTCCGACAAATTCAAGGGCTAGTTGGCAAAGATGGCGCAGAATTCATCCAAATAGCGATCAAAAATGCCGATAGACCGCAAACAGGAACTATTGCCTCTCTGATTAGTGTTGTACTTTTGTTATTAGGTGCTACTGGTTTATTTACCGAATTACAAGATGCTTTAAACACGATTTGGGAAGTAAAACCGAAACCTGGACGGGGCGTAAAAAACATCGTTCGTCAACGCTTTTTATCGTTTGCAATGGTGTTAGGTATTGGCTTTTTACTTCTGGTATCTTTGGTAATTAGTGCGGCATTGGCAGCACTGGTGACGTATTTTAGTAACTTAGTACCAGGCGTAGATTTTATTTGGCAGATAATCAGCTTTATCCTCTCTTTTGGTATTACTACAGTACTATTCGGACTAATTTTTAAAGTTCTACCGGATGTCAAAATAACTTGGAAGGATGTTTTAATTGGAGCTATACTCACTTCCCTGTTATTCTCCATTGGTAGATATTTATTAGGACAGTATTTAGGTAACAGTAGTTTTGGTTCAACTTATGGTGCTGCTGGTTCACTAGTAGTTATCATAGCTTGGGTTTACTATGCCGCTCAGATTCTCTTTTTTGGTGCGGAATTTACTCAGGTTTATGCCAGAAGGCACGGTTCTGGTATAACTCCAACTAAGAATGCTATACCTCTGACTAAGAACGCTCCTGCTCATCAGAGTTTGAACAGTAATGGTACTGCGAAAACTGGGCAAAACACCAATAGTAAAAAGCAATTTTCTCGCTTAATTAATCGTCTTATTCGGTATGTTCAACAACCAAAATGCTTAAAATACAGAAGAAAAAACCAGTACTTTTAGTTAAAAACCTCAAGAGTCATAGGTAGAGGGGCAGAGGAGAGAATTCTTAATACTGATGAAATTTAAGCATTGAAAAAGGGATGAAATCATTGCTGATGGAGAGATGGTTAGTAATTGATTGGCAGGGAATTTTTATTCCTAGCATCAGTGTCTTGGAGCTAATGATACGCGGGTCACTTGTATACCTAGCGCTGTTTTCAGTGCTACGCTTACTGCCTAGCCGACAAATAGGAACCTTAGGAATTACTGATTTACTTGTTGTTGTGCTATTTGCTGAAGCGGCCCAAAATGCAATGGCAAGAAATTATACATCAATTACTGAAGGAGCTATTTTAGTAGGAACTGTTATTTTTTGGAGCTACTTTCTTAACTGGTTGGGTTACAAGCTTCCTAAGTTGCGCTTCCTAAATCGCCCACCATTACTATTGGTAAAAAACGGTCAGTTGATTGAACGGCATCTACAACGGGAGCTAATCACAGCAGATGAGTTAATGAGCAAGTTACGTCAGCAAGGGGTGGAATTTTTGGCTGAGGTGAAGTTTGCATATATGGAAGCTGACGGTAGTATCAGTATCATCACATCTGACTCAAAAACTGATGCCGTAGCTGGGCAAAAGCATAGTGATACCGAGTTGGAGTCAGTAACTGAGGGATGAGGGGGATATAGGAGCAGACTAAGTTTATCCATACAAGAATTATGTTCCACCAAATCTCTCATTCAAAAAACAGCGCTTAAGATAGCGCCTCGGCACTCTCCAAAACCTATCCTGACATAACCTTCTTTTTCACAGTAGCCGCGCAGGATAACTTCATCACCGTCGGATAGAAAAGACCGCACTTCACCAGTTGGTAGTTGAACTAACTGAGTTCCACGCTGAGTAATCTCCAATAGACACCCTTGTGAGTCTTTTTCTGCGCCTGAGACTGTTCCACTAGCCAGCAAATCGCCAGGACGAAGGTTACAACCATTACTTGTGTGATGGGTGAGCATTTGGGCTACTGTCCAATACATCTGCTTGAAAGATCCGCGACTCAAGCGAAACGGTGTCATTCCTGCTGTATGCATCTGGGATGAATGTAGTAGCGCTTCAACTGTGATATCGATACCACCCAATTCGTTATTTAACGGGGAAGAAAGATAAGGTAGCGGTGAGGGATCGTTCTGATTACGTTCTACAGGACAGCGGAAGGGTGCCAACGCTTCCAGAGTTACCACCCAAGGCGAGATAGTGGTGGCAAAACTTTTGGCTAAGAAGGGGCCAAGGGGTTGGTATTCCCAAGCTTGGATATCTCGTGCTGACCAGTCGTTCACTAAACACAGTCCAAAAATATGTTCCTCAGCATTATCTAGATGAATGGGCTGTCCCAACTGATTCCCGCTGCCAACAAAGAAGCCAATTTCTAATTCGTAGTCCAGCATTTGAGTAAGTTCAAAATCAGGGGCTGGCGCTTGCGGTTTTTTTATTTGACCTTTGGGACGGTGGATAGCTGTATCGCTAGGTACGATTGACGAGGCGCGTCCGTGGTAAGCAATCGGAACATACTTGTAGTTGGGTAAAAGTGGATTGTCAGGACGGAACAACTTGCCTACATTGATAGCATGAAAAATTGAGGCGTAAAAATCTGTGTAATCATTAATAGTAGTAGGTAACAAAAGCTCGGCATCAGACATGGAAATGAGCGTTGCTTGTGCTTCTCGTGGTTGCTCGTTTTTTTGCAGCAGCTGGCTGATGTGACTTCGTAACAATGATGCAGCCTCACTCCCCATTGCGATGATTTGATTCAAGTTAGGCGCTGCACAGGCTACTTGCACATGTTCTGGGAGTCCTTGCAGTAGTCCAGCTTTGTAGCAAAGAGATAAATCTAAAATTTGGTCACCAATCGCAACCCCAATATGTGAGGGTTGATTGCTATTTTGCGATCGAAACACGCCAAACGGCAGGTTTTGAATTGGGAAATCTGTATCCGGCTGATTTGCAGATTCGACCCAACTCCGTAAATGTGGATCATGGGTAGCATTTGGAGAACGGCTCATAGTAGTTTTAGCTCCTGGAGATTGTCTACTGGTTCTTGAAATGAGCAGGAACCAAAAGAGCGGAAGAATTGTTGTCGAGCCTGCTCAATTTCTGCAATATTTAGGTGATAATCACGCCAAGTAATAGCGTCATCTGTGAAATGAAAGATATTGCTAGCAGATTGGAGAACTTCTAATGCTTCTTGTGCGGTTACTTTTTGCCAATAAACTAATGCTGCCATGACTGCAACATTTAAGAAGCCATGCATCAGAGTAGAGGGACTATCTGGTTCGTATGTGACGTAATAGTTACCTAGTAATGGATGATGCAAGCCTGCGGTTGCTTTGAAGGAAACCTGAGCTTCAGCAAATGCCAAAATATGCAGAGAAAGTTGGGTAATAGAGGGAAAGGCTTCTAGAGTAATGCCACCCGTACGAATTTTTGCTGTTGCTTTAGTATGTTTCAGTACTGCTAGATATGGTTGTAGGTCTTCGTTTAGGGGGATTTCAAAAAATGCTTCTACTTCATCAGTTAAATAAGGAATGACTTTTTTTATTTCTATGGGCGACAGTATGGGAAATTCTAAAGATGCGACAGCGATCTGATTTTTATTATGGAGCGATTGGAGTGATCGCTGCGATGAACGCACAACTTCTATCTCTGACTCCCAATGCTCTGAAATAATCAGGCTCAGCGACCATTGCTTTAAGTCTAATGTTGGCACAAAGTTTGCAAACTCTTCTAACCGAGACACTGGCAGCACAAAGTGATTCAGCATCCAACGGTAGGGTGTTCGCTGATAGTTTGCATAATTTACCATAGCTGCTTGGATGCCGAGCTTAGCTGGAGGAAAAAGTCCGGCATAGTCGATAATTGATGTCAGAAGTACCTTTACTGATGTGAGCATTAGGTTTTCCTCCTTTATCTACTTCAAAAGCAATAGACTGTCGATTTTGCTTTTTTATCATCTAACTTAATTTCACTTCCTTGCCTCTACTTCACCCAATGGTAGTGAGGTTGAAGCTTTGATTTCATTCAAAACAATACTGGTACGCACTTTGTCCACACCCGGAATTTGTGTAATTTTCTCAGTCAGTAATTTTTCTAAATGCTGATGGTTGGTGACAACAACTTTTAAGAGGTAATCAAATTCACCAGTAAGATGATGACATTCCAGAACTTCTGGCAACTCCTTTACCCGTTCGCAGAAGTGTCCAACGCATTCAGGTTGATGGTGGGCAAGGGTAACTTGTGTAAAGCACAGTAAGTCTAAACCTAACGCCTCACGATTAACCAAAGTCACGTAACGGTCAATAAAGCCACTTTTTTCTAACTTTTTCAGCCTTTTTTGCAGCCCAGGTGCAGTGAGGTTAACTTGGCGTGCTAATTCAGCATGAGTAATGCGGCTGTTCTCTTGCAGAAGGCACAATACTAATCGGTCTTTTTCATCCAGTAGTTTCAGTGATTCTGAGTTCTTACCCTTGGTAGTTTGATTTTTGGACAACTTATGTCTCCAGGTATAAGTTATTTAGTATATTTTATAGATAGCTTAGTTAATTATAAATACCAAAAAAGTTATGAAGATTAAGATACATTAAAAAAAAGAGACCAAAAGTTTGTTTTGTAATTAAATTAAAAAAATTTAGTTTATAAACGAAACTGAAGGTACTTCACCTAAGTTTAAGTTGGTCTTTACATAAAATCGCGGTTCTTTAGGCAACTCTAAGAAAATAATTGTCATGCTTGTAGTTATTGATTGTTAACTGTCAATAGTTAGCATCCAACAATTACAAAGGTTAGCTTTCAGTTATCAATACTTCCTCTGGATAAGGAGGAATCAAAATGAATGATTTTTGCCCTATAAAGCGCTTCGATCACCTGGAATTATACGTAGGGAATGCCAAGCAGGCAGCACTGTTTTATTCCAAATTTTTTGGATTCACCAATACTGGATATCGGGGTTTGGAAACTGGTAGTAGAGAAGTAGCATCCTATGTGATGCAGCAAGGGGATATCTGCTTTGTTTTAAGTACAGCGCTGTTTCCAGAGCATCCTATCTCCCAAAGCGTGCTTAAGCATGGTGATGGAGTTGCCATTATTGCCTTAGAGGTACCGGACGTTGTGAGTGTCTATAAAGAGACAACCAAGCGAGGTGCTATGGGAGCTATGGAACCGACAGAAGAAGAAGACGGATATGGGGTGTTACGATATGCTGCTATCCACGGCTATGGCGACACGCTCATCAAGTTTGTGGAAAGAAGCGATTATTCTGGGGTGTTTGCTCCTGGCTTTATGCCTTGCCAACATGTTGATAACAGCAAGTTTGTAGGACTACACAGCATTGACCATGTTGTTGGCAACGTTGAACTAGGCATGATGAATCGATGGGTGCAATTTTTTGGTGAGACGATGGGCTTTAGCCTGTTGGTGCATTTTGATGACCAGGCGATTTCCACAGAGTATTCAGCATTGATGTCCAAGGTAGTGCAGGACGGCACGGGCAAGATTAAATTGCCCATTAATGAGCCAGCTCAAGGTAAACGCAAGTCACAAATTGAAGAGTATTTAAGATATAACAATGGGCCTGGAGTTCAGCACGTCGCCTGCGCTACCAACAACATTATCGAGACAGTTTCCCTGCTAAAGACAAACGGAGTCGAGTTTCTGGACGTACCAAGAACCTATTACGAAAACTTAGAAAAACGGGTAGGGAAGATTAATGAACCAATTGAAAAGCTGGCAGAGCTAGGCATCTTAGTAGATAGGGATGAAGATGGGTATTTGCTCCAAATTTTCACCCAGCCTGTGCAAGACCGACCAACACTTTTCTTTGAAGTGATTGAGCGGCATGGAGCGCAGGGCTTTGGCGAGGGTAACTTCAAATCTTTGTTTGAGGCAATTGAGCGCGAACAAGCACTGCGAGGGAATCTTTAAAGAAAGCAGAGGGGCAGGGGGGCAAAGGAGATAAGATTATGACTCATTATTATAAGTTGGGAAATATTCCACATAAAAGACACACTCAATTTCGTCAACCTGACGGTTCTTTGTATCACGAAGAATTGATGGGGATGCGCGGTTTTTCAGGCATTCAATCCCTGCTTTACCATGTGCATCCACCCACCCAAATACAGAAAATTTTGCTAAGAACAACGGTGGGCATTACCTTTGAGGAATCAGGTGTGTTGTGTCACCGCCATCTACGCACAGCAACCATCAAACCAGGAAGGGATGCTGTGGAAGCACGTATGCTGCTCTTGTCTAATGCAGATGTCTCTATTTCAGTTGCTCGACCTACTGAAGCAATGTCGTATTGGTATCGGTTGGCTCACGGCGATGAGGTAATTTTCATTCATGAAGGTGCTGGTACATTGGAGAGCCAGTATGGTAATCTTCGCTACCGTCCAGGTGATTACCTCGTAATTCCTACAGGAGTATTGTGGCGTATAATACCGGATATCAACATAGAGCAGCGAATGCTAGTTATTGAGGCAAACGCACATATAGAGCCACCAGCACGCTACCTCAATCGTTATGGGCAATTTCTCGAACACGCTCCCTACAACGAACGCGACATTCGCCCACCGGATGAGTTGGTGACTCATGATGAGGTAGGAGAGTTCGAGGTGCGAGTCAAAGAGCGCGAGTATCAAAGAAACGGTTTTAGCGAGCGCATCACCAGCTACTTCTATAACCATCATCCTCTTGATGTTGTCGGTTGGGATGGGTGTCTGTATCCTTTTGCATTCAACATTGAGGACTTTGAACCCGTTACAGGTCGGATTCACCAACCCCCTCCGGTACATCAAACCTTCGAAGCGCCTGGCTTTGTCTTGTGTTCGTTTGTACCGCGCCTGTTTGATTATCATCCCCAAGCGATTCCTGCTCCATATAACCATTCCAACGTCGATTCGGATGAAGTTATCTACTACGCTGCGGGAAATTTCATGTCTCGCAAAGGGATAGAACGCGCCTCGATGACTATTCATCCCAGTGGTATTCCCCACGGCCCCCATCCAGGAATGTACGAAGGGTCAATTGGCAAACAACAGACTGATGAATTAGCTGTGATGATTGATACATTTCGTCCCCTACGTTTCACAAACCATGCTGTGCAGTTGGAGGACAAAGACTACGTCTACAGTTGGCTTACTTGAAGATAAGGCAGGGTAAGGATTTATTTATTTCCTATGCCCCTCTGCTTCCCTATCCCCACTCCCTGAGAGGTGTTGATTATGACTAAAACTCTCACTACTACTCCAATAAATCTGACTATTTCACCACGCATTCAAAAACGCTTGTATCGAGGCGAACTCACACAACAACAGGTAAGTAAATTCCAAAACTTTCTCAGCGAAGTTGACCGAGAATTTTTGCAGCATCGCATCATTATCAACAACACCTATACTCGCTGGTTCTGTAATGGCACTGCTACAGATGAAGAACTGCGAAACTTTATCCAGCAATTCTCAGTGTTCTCCAATCAGTTCTTAATTGCTGCGTTATTAAAAGCAATCAATTCACCCACCCTTCAACAATCGCGTGCCAGCCGGGAGATATTACTGAACGAACTAGGCGTGATTTACCGTAAGTCTGGACAGCCAATTGGTAGTGACATGCCTCAGACAGAGGAGGAAAAAGACCGAGAAGGCGACCCTGAACTAGTTAGTACGGAAGGTACAGTAGACGGTGGTATCTGCCGATTTCGCGCTGCACATTTTGAATGGCTGATTGGTATTGCAGAAGGATTGGGCTTGCACTACGAAAATATCGGCAAACGCAAGCACGGAAGCCTTACAACCTTGCATTTCTGCGACGAACTGCAACGCCTCTATGGTAGCGAAGATCCGCAAATTGCTGAGGGTGCTAGCTTTGCTGTTGAGAACTGGGCAGCGGCTGGTTTCTGGCAGGAATTAGAGGATGGATTCACACGCATCAAGCAAACACGACATCCAGACCTACACCTAGCATTCTTTACTTGGCATAACCGCGTTGAGGCGCAGCACGCCGGACACACATTAGAGGAACTTGAAGAAGTTTACTTTCACCCAGACTTTGACCAAAGCAAGTTCTTGCAAGGAGGAAGAGAGATTCTGGAAGCTATTGCTATTTTTTGGGATGGGCTAAACTGCGATCGCCTTAACCAACTAAATACGTGAATAGTTATGAAAAAGCAACTATCACTGGAACAAGTCCTCAATTGTGGTGTAGAAACTAATATTGCCACCACAATACTGCCGCAGATTAATCAGTGGCTTGCTTCTTTACCTGCTGCTGACTGCTGGCAGAATCTCACTCAATACATCCTCAAGCCTAGTTACCCTTTTGTACTACACGAACTCCTTTATAAAACCACGTTCTCCGACTGGGACAAAAGCCAAGGATCTCCTCCTGCTTGGTTTCCTTCTCATGAGCAGATGCAGGTTACCAATATTGCTGCATTGATAAAGCAGCTAAAACTGGATTCCTACGCAGAACTTCACACTTGGTCAACACAACATCGCGCTGAATTTTGGGACATCATTATTCAACGTTTGGGTATTCACTTTCGAGAGAAATATAATCAAATTGTTGACTTACCAGACGGTGTTGAGTCGCCACAATGGTTGGTAAATGCTCAATTTAACATTGCTGAAAGTTGTTTTCAAGCATCTCCAGATAGCCCCGCCATTATCTTCCAGCCAGAAGGAGGTGCAATTTCTATTCTCAGCTATGGCGAACTCCACGCCCTAACCAATCGAGTTGCCAATGGACTTGTAGATGCTGGCTTTCAAAGTGGTGATGCCATTGCAATTACTATGCCGATGACAGCCGAAGCTGTAGCAATTTACCTAGGGATTATCAAAGCTGGTTGCATTGTAGTTTCCATTGCTGACAGTTTTAGCGCCGCCGAAATTGCCACACGACTTTACCTTTCTAAAGCTAAAGCGATTTTTACTCAAGACTATATTTTGCGTGGGGGCAAACAGTTACCTCTCTACAGCAAGGTGGTTAACGCCGATGCGCCTCAAGCCTTTGTGCTAGGGTCATCTGTTGAACTGCGTCCTAGTGATTTGACTTGGAAGGAGTTTCTCTCCTCCAACGAGCAATTCCATGCTTTGCCCACAGATTCTGCTGCTTATACTAACATCCTGTTTTCCTCCGGCACCACAGGAGAACCCAAAGTCATTCCCTGGACGCAAACCACCCCGATCAAATGTGCTGCTGATGGGCATCTGCATCACGACATCCAGCTAGGAGACGTAGTGGCGTGGCATACGAATTTAGGATGGATGATGGGCCCGTGGCTGATTTACGCCAGCCTGATTAATCGGGCGACGATCGCCCTTTACTATGGAAAACCTACAGACAGAAGCTATGGAAAGTTTATACAAGATGTAAAAGTAAATATACTTGGTGTAGTACCTAGTCTAGTGAATATTTGGAAAACAACTGCTTGTATGCAAGGTCTAGACTGGAGCGCTATTAAAGCTTTTAGCTCGACGGGTGAGTGTTCTAAGCCTGAGGATATGTTCTACCTCATGTCTCTAGCTAGATACAAACCAATTATCGAATATTGCGGTGGCACAGAAATCGGAGGAGGCTATATAACTGGTACTTTAGTCCAGCCCTCTGCTCCCTCGATTTTTACCACACCTGCCTTGGGGCTAGACATTCTGATTCTCGACTCAGATGGCCATCCTGCTAACAAAGGCGAGGTGTTTATTATTCCGCCATCGATTGGACTTTCGACTGAGTTATTAAACGCCGATCATCACCAAGTGTATTTCGCCAATGTCCCCCAGCATCCAGTACCTCTGCGCCGTCATGGCGACCAGATAGAAAGGTTGCCCAACGGCTACTACCGCGCTCGCGGTCGCGTTGACGATACTATGAACCTAGGAGGTATCAAAGTTAGCTCTGCTGAGATTGAACAAGTTCTCAATGCTGAGGAAGGAATCTGGGAAACTGCTGCTATTGCTTCCTCTTTGTCAGGGGGGCCAAGCCAATTAATTATCTATGCGGTGGTTAAACCAGATATGCAAGAGAATAAAACTGCGATCGCCACATCTCTGCAAACAGCAATTAACCAGCGTCTTAATCCTTTATTCAAAATTCACGATGTTGTCATCGTTGATAATTTACCTCGCACTAGTTCTAACAAAATTATGCGTCGTGTTTTGCGCGACCAGTATCAAGCGCAATGAATATGAAAAGTGCTGAGTACTCTTCTTACTCAGCACTCAGCACTGAGTACGATCAAGGATAAAGACCTCTATCAGTTAGTGCCTGGGCAACCCTACCCACCCCCAACGTATAAGCTGCTAACCGCAGAGGAATTTGTCGTAACTTTGACTGTTGAGTGACTTGGCGATAAGCCTGCACCATCAAGTGTTCCATTTCGCGGTTAACGCGTTCTTCATCCCAAAATAGATAAGAAAGACCTTGTACCCACTCTAGATAACTTACTACCACCCCACCGGCATTCGCCAAAATATCGGGTAGCACCGTCACACCTCGCGCCTCTAATGACAGGTTTGCCTCAAGCGTAACTGGACCATTAGCAGCTTCTGCAACCATATGCGCTTGTATTCGATCGGCATTTTCTTCGGTGATTTGGTTTTCTAAAGCTGCTGGAATTAAAACATCACAGGGCAAAGTTAATAAATCTGCATTGCTAATTGGTACAGCTTGGGGAAAACCAAAAACACTTCTACGGTTGGCAGCAGCGTAGGCTTTTAATACGGGAATATCAAGACCTTCTTTGGCAAAGACTCCTCCTGCACCAGTTGAGACAGCTATAATCTTAGCTCCCGCTTGGTGTAACAATTCAGCCGCTGCCATTCCGACATTGCCGAAACCCTGAATAACTACTTGCATTCCCACTAAGGATTTACCTTGGTCTGCCAGCGCCTCACGCACAATAATCATCGTGCCGCGTCCAGTTGCCATTTCCCGTCCCAGCGAACCACCAACTGAAAGCGGCTTACCTGTTACAACTCCGGGTACAGCATGACCAACATTTACTGAGTAAGTGTCCATCATCCAAGCCATCTCACGGGCAGAAGTACCCATGTCTGGTGCGGGAATGTCTACCGCGGGGCCGATATCTTTAATCAACTCGCTGGTATAACGACGAGTAATACGCTCTAATTCACCTACGCTATAGCGTTTTGGATCTATAGCAATACCCCCCTTACCACCACCATAGGGAATACCTAACAGCGCACATTTCCAAGTCATCAGCATTGCTAAAGCCGACACTTCCCGCAGTGTTACGGCTGGATGGTAACGAGTTCCACCTTTGTAAGGCCCTAAGATATCGGAGTGCTGTACTCGATGTCCCGCAAAAACTCGGATTTCTCCATTATCCAGTTTTACAGGAATAGAAACTGTCACCACTTTGCGCGGGTGGCTGAGTATTTCTACTATTCCTCGATCTAACTTTAATTCCTTAGCTGCCGCCTCTAGGTAGCTACAGGCTTGGTCGAATGGGCAAATGTGCGCTGGAGAAGCAGCTTCCAGCGGCAGCACAGGTGTTGAAACCATAAAATTTTCTCCTCATCGCGGTATCTCCGCGAGCCAGATATATATATGCCTAGCGTAGCCTCTGTTTTATAGAAAAATAGCAATTTTGTAGTTTTTGTTACATTTTTATTTTCGTTTATAGGCTATTGCAAAAATTTCTCCCTTCAAGTATTCATCGCTGACTGTACAGACAGGTTACTAACATCAAAAGCGACGCAAACTTTTGTAATCTACATTTTCAAAATATAGAATTCTCAATGTGTCTTAAAACCATCCGAATACGATCCAACGTTTCTTTTTCTTCATCAGCATTGAAAGCTTCAATTAAATAACGTTGTTTATCTTCATTTAAATATTCTTTTACCCATCTGTAGCGGAGCCTTTGTCCTATATCTAGTATCCTTTCAACTAGTAGTTTTAAAGGGGTTTTTAAATAACTAGGTATCTCTTGTAAATCAAGCCTAGACAATGTATTTTCAAGACGCAACTTAGAAAGATTATGAAAATCTTGGTTAATACCTCTGACTTTTTCATCCCACTGATGATCTCTAAGATAAACAGCAACTGATTCATAGCAATAAAGAAGAAAACGGGGATGAAGTCCATCATCTTCTATTTTGAGGAAGCGTCTAATAAGTTTTTCTGTATCTGCTGGTGGATTTTCTGGTTCTGTCATCGAAAGTAATAATATTTTCCGAATATTTTCCAACTCATCAAAACTCAAATTTGTCTTGAGTTCCCATTCATGTTCGCTTTGTAAACCATACGAACCTCTCGTTAATTCATCAAATTTATCTTGACTATTAAATAGCTTATTAACTAAATACTTCAAAAATTTTCTTGTATCAACATTTAAAACTAGTTCATCAAAAGGTTTACGATTTTTTTCTTTGAGAGCGATCGCTACTCCTTTTGCAGTAAAAAACTCTAGAAAAGACCTATGAGCAAAACGTACACTATAGTCTGAAAACCTTTGTAAAAAAGGACATTTATGAACGCTGTTCAAAACCTCATCATCATCAAATTTACCAAAATTTCCTCCTATCGGTTCAATGAAAGATTTAATATCATCTATATTCATTTCTGCTTTACCATCTTGGTAAAACTCCAGACTTTTACGAGCTAGATTATCCAGATTCCAAGTAAAAGCTGCAATTCTCTCTTGAGCATGAGATAAATCTACATCTTTAGAAGCTCGTTCTGTAAAAATTTCTAATAACTCACCTGCTTGTTCAACTTTAAGAAGATTATCTAACTCAAAATTTTGTCGGTTTTTAACAAGATCGCAGAATATTCTTAACAGTAAAGGACGACGTAAAATATCTAGTAATTTGCTATTTTTTTTAATCTTTTCAAAAAGCTTGTCATCAGAAATAGTAGAATCTATATAACTATTAATTCTTGAATCATCCAGAGCATCAAGATTTAAGAAATAAATTGAAACTGGAATCTTACTTGAATTCTCACGATTAATAATTTTTACAAGTTCAGTTGCTTCAGAATTATCAACTGCTCGTAGATATTCTAAGCGAGCACAGACTATGACTTTAAATCTAAATCCTCCATATTTGATTTTTTCATTATTACACAAAAAATTAGTTAAAGCCGCAAAAAAAGTCTGATGTTGAGTAGTATTGGATAATAGCTCATCTAATCCATCAAGAATCAACAGAATATTTCCATGTTTAATTATTGGCAGTAAATCTTCAAAAACGAAATTTTTATCAAATTCAGCTTGATTAAGAAGATGACCAAAAAGCAAATCAGAAAAATCTTCTACACTTGGCTTAATGTTTCTATTTAAAACTCCTAATTTACTACGGCAAAAAGCAAGATTTATCGGTAGAGTAAACAAACCTTGATGGTCTGAATGACGATTTTTTAGAAAGTCACATATTTGATGTATCAGTTCAGTTTTACCAAACCCGTATTGCCCAACTATAATTGAAATTGAAGGTGCGCCAACAGTATATTGTCCAGCGTAAGGAGATACTAAAGGATCTCGAATATTTCCTAAAAAAATAAGTGGGTTTGTTAAGATAGCTTTTCCTGTAGATTTTGGGATTGCTGCTAGAAAACCCTTACTTACTTTAGCTGGTACGTGAATATAGAAGGGATTTGAACTTCCTCTTCCAGTTTCATTATCAATACCAAAAGTCTTATTTGCTATTTCCAAAAATTTTTCTACTTGGGTCATTAAGGTATCTCCTGAAATAGCTAAGTTATTCACTATGTCCAATGTAATCAACAAGGATTAGAGGCTGTACTATATTCATTTTAATTCAGATAACTTATTTGCTTTCAAAGTTTCTATTATACGGAATTATCATCTGGTATTAGTAAATTCAAAATCTGGGTAGCATTCTCTCTAGTTATGCCACTACTTGCATCAATAATATCGGATGCATTAAATGGATAAGGAATCTCCGTGCTAATTCCCCTCAATGCAACAGGAATACATCTAGCATCATTATTCCTAGCTCGTGGTCTCCAATGCCGTTCCCAGGTACTATATTCACCTTCAGTATATGGAGAACTAAATTCTCTCTCTTCAAAAAGAACAATTAGGTTTTTTGAATTTCTAAGTGCTTCATTAATTCTTTGAGTAACACTGCTAGTTTCTCCTATTCTTTGAGTAAAGACCCAAGAATTGATTGATTTACCCTCAAATTCTGCTATTTGAACTAGCATATTACTAAGATATTCTGCTTCTAGCTTCAATGTAGCAGGGAAGGAAATAAATACATTATACATATCTACCGATATTAAGAAAGGCATAACAAGTTTGAGTCTATATGTATCTACATCATAAAAAATGTTTTCTAATATTCCGTGTTTTTCAAGTAAATTAATTACACGTAACGCGGCATCTTTAATTTCAGACTTTAGTTCTCTTTTTAGTTCTGGAACTCTAATATAAATAGAATTTAATTTTTCATGAAATGACCCCTCGCGGTCAGATATACTTCTTCTCACTAATCTTTGAATATACCTAAATACTTCAGTACCACCTAGATTTTTTTCAATAGTTTTGCGAAAAATTTTTGATCTCTCTTGGATAAGACGAGAATTATTTATTGTTTGTTCAATAAGTTTTTCACTAGTTTTACGATTAATTGGTTCTGAACCAGACCAATTAAAAAATGTACTTTTAGATTCTTGCAGAAGAAGATTGCTAAATTCAAAGTATCCTCCTGCCAAGCAATTAATATGCTCACTGCTAACTGGGAGTTGATAGCAGTATTGCTCCACTAACTGATTTAGAGACGTTGGAAATGTAGTTAATTCTAAAACTTCAATACAGTGACTTTCAAAGTCAGTTGTTAAATCTCGTGGTTGAGTAATATAAACTATAGTTGAATCCCTGAAGCTAGATAAATCATAGCGTACCTGAGATAACGCCTGTACTATTTCACTATTATCAGTATTAGCTAAGGCAGAATCATACAAAACTATAACTCTCTTAATTGAACTATTGTGAATTGTATTGAAATCTTCCAATATCCTTTGAATTCTTATAAATTCCTGTTTGTATTCATTAAAATTATTTTCATATACATTTTCATTATCTATATTCCCATAACTTTTTAGTCTTCCTCCAATTACAAATAAATCTTGATTCCTAACATTAATAATTTTTTGGTAATGTTGAAAAATAGTTTCCTTTAATGAGCCAGGAAAACCTTTAACGAAAACTATTCCTGGTCTAAAACTAGGATTTTTGTCTTCTATTATCTCTAAAAATTCGGTACATAGCTCGTCAGAGTTCCAGCGATTACTACTAGTATTTAATTGAATTCTTTGATAACTATTTAAAGGTTGATTTAAGAATTCTTCTGCTTCCCAAGGTATTATATTTCCACTCTTTTGAAAACCTGTAACTTTGATATTTAAATTAGTTTGTAAATTTATCTCAATTAAATTCATTCTTAAAGGCCATATTTCCCTGTTTGCTCTAGGGCCAGTACCAATACTAATATGTCTAAATGAAAAAGGTTCAGGATTAATGCAACTAGCATTACCAGAGCCAAATAAATTAACTGTTATTTTTAGATTATTAATGAATAATTCTCGCAATCTTTGAGCGTAAGCTTGTGTTAATGACCAAGCTTGTAAAGGAATTTCAGAAGTAACCAAAATGGTAGGTGTACTGTTAGCGTATCTTAAAGAGGAAATTTGAGAATCAGCAGCTTCATAGATAGGTTTTATACGCCTTTGTGAAATTCCATCTATTTCGCCGTCACTATTATTTTGCCAGCAACAAGCACCAATGATAGTGATATCTTTTAACTCTCTGACTAAAGCTCGATCGTACTTAAATTCTTCACATCTTTGCTCGCTAATTTCTTGCTCAAAGAGATTGTCATGAAAACTCTTGAAATTAGAATAATGAGCTTCCGATATAGCTGGTTCTGCAATATCATTTTTACCAGGTACAATTACTACTCGATTAAGTCTAATATTTTGACCGTCTTTAGTAAGTAAAATCGATGCTATTCTATTGATAAATTCTCTAGCTTGTTCAAAGCTACGTGCATTACCGTCATAAGTTATATTGCCCGAAATAACAAGATAATCGCTGTTTTTCAGTTCAAAATTATTAGCAGCCTGTTGGATGTGATTAACTCGGCTATTCACATCAGTGTGCGGTAATCCAATTAGAATATCACTGATATGGATAATCTTAATTCTACTCATCGCTACTAATTTGTTAGGCTCATCCTGATAAATTTAAATTTTGTTTTAAGTAAGTTTTATATCTAAAAAATATAAAAACTATACTTTTCGTGGTGGTGGTGGCGAAAATGGACATCTTTCGGCAAAGATGCCTGTTCTCTCTTGAACTTGTTTAAATCTACTTTGTGTAATCTTGCCTGTGGCGATCAGTATTTGGCTATCCAAAGAAGAAGCTGATTTAAAATATGTAGATAATGGAGTATCTTCGAGTTGTTTGCTTATACCTCGAACTTCAGCTAAAGTCTTCATAGAATCTTTGTGCCATGCAGAGTCTTTCATTTGTTGAGCTTTAACTATTGCATCCGGTGAGCCTGTGAGGGATCTAACTGAATTACCTCCTAACTCATTACGGGGTAAATGAATGTGTGTATCACGCCACTGAAATATAAATGTACGTAGTTTTAGACATTCGTTTAAAAGCAGATATACTACCCAAGAACGAGAATCGTGAAAACGTGTACGATTAACTTGATGAATTGCTTCCTTCAGTGCGTTTTCGCGCTCTTCTTGGTTTGGGAAATCAGTAATTTGAATACTCAGAGCTTTCCACAACTGTTCATAAAGTTCTTTAAACATGTGGTAACGTAGTGACACTGAATGGCTACCACTAGTTAAACCAAGATTTTCGCGAATTTGGTGATAATCAGAAGTAACGAGATTGTCTACCATAGGTGACAAAGCAGCAAAAATCCCTTCGCATAGAAGATTTGCCAAGCTTAACAGTTCAACTGCTTGTGGTAAGCGATTTGATCGGATGCTACGTATGGCTGCTTCTATGTGGTCATTGACTTCTTCCCCTAGAATTTCAGGAACTTGATGAAGTCCCCGAAACTGAGTAAAAAAAGTATCACCTTTGAGAACGATATCATAAACAGCACGTCGTATATCGTCTGCTGCGATAAATACTTCGTATGAAGGAATCTGTGTAGATATACTAACTGCTCCTAAGTTGCGCTCCCACAATGTTGCTTCATGGTTACAAATTCGAGTCAGGTGCAACAGACGCAACTCAGGGATGTCCAAACTGTGATTTGCCAAACATGATTCTATTTGCAGGTTACCAATCTCTATTTGGTGAAGTACGTTGCGATCGAATTCTTTAAGAGTATTAATGTATTCACTAAAAGCAGGAGATTTATGTATGCATAACGTGCTTTGCACAGAATCTTCTTCAAATACATTAGGTAATTTATGTGGAAATGTACTTATGCAAGATAGTAACTTATGAAATCCTAGTGCCCATGACATTTTCACCATTGCAGAATTTATCATCCCAAATTTGATATCTGTGGAAGCACGTTTAGTAAGGTCAACTAAGTTTAATATGGTAATTTCTGCTGCTTGAAAGATTGCTCGTGCTGTACTTTCTGGTGAGGCTTTTAATAAGGGATATCTCTCTCGAGATTCTTGCAGTATGTGAAGACTTTGTAATTCTGTATAATTTTGTGCAATTATTCCAAGCTCATTTTTTAATTTCATTTTAATTAGCTCCTAAAACATAATTCGTAAAACCGAGAAATATATATAATAAAATCAAAAAAATAAACTCGATAGAATCAATAACATAACGTTATTAAAGAATGGATAATATTTTCGCTATAACTACATTGAACGTTTATTATATTCCAGTTTTTTTATTGCTATCAGGTTCATTCAAAAAATGTTCATGATATTTTGATGATTTGTTAACTTAAAAAATAATAGTAAAAATACTTAATTGAATAAAATTGTCTTTTGATTTTTTTTAAGACTAAGTGGCAAAATTAACATACTAATAACTTTAAATGTATAAATTAGTCTTTTTTTTAGCCTAAGCGATCGCTTAAACTAACCATTTAATAGCACATATGTACTAAAACATCCCTATTTATGGTTATAACTATTTTTTAAGCTTGCATTAAGAAACAGCCACATTGCGAGGTAACAGGATTCGCAATCACTATCTGACTAGAGGTGGCTATCAATTAACTGGGTACTGAAATCGTTTGTTATGAGCCTATCCCACTTACGACTGGATATACAATGATGGGTACAATAACTTTAGTACATGGGTCGAACGAGCAGCTAACAAATAAGTGAGTAACGCAGATCAACAGCCACAAACTATAAAACTCACGCCTGAGTCTAACTCAGTGCAGAGTTATCTAAACATTTTGCAGGGGATTATCAGCAGAATGGCAAATAACAGTGCCAACTGCAAAACTTGGTGTATTTCTTTGGTATCGGCAATTTTGGTAGTAATTGCGGACAAAAACAAACCGAATTACGCTTGGATAGCGCTGATACCTATAGTTCTTTTCTTTTTACTTGATTCTTACTATTTAGCTCAAGAACGAAGTTTTCGAGCTATCTACAATAACTTTATTAAAGAGTTAAACTCTGGTAATGCCACTTTTGATAATTTATTTGTTTTAGCACCGATGAGAGGCTTTAATGTAGTCAAATCTTTATTTGAATCTAGCCTTTCCTTCGCTGTTTATCCGTTTTATCTGACACTGATTGTGACCTTGATAATCGCAAGATATTTGATTCTTTAACATCAAGGTCACTTTTGTGCAATTTATAAATCTGGAGACGAGTCTTAAATTGTACTTTGAAAGCTGACAGGGGGTTAGTTAATTAAGTTGGTACAAATACTTCAGAAGTAAAGCTACCGTGTAAACCATAGGGTATATGATGCTTGAGATGCAAGCGAGCGATCGCTCCTTTGGAGAAATCACTGCCATCTAAAATTACCAAATCTGAACGGTGAAAAGCAGCATCATAAACTAAAGCCAGTACCCAACCATCATCTTCTCTGTGTGAACCTGGGCGTGGTACAAAAATCGGTTCACCTATAAAACCACGAGGTGCAGCACTCCAAAGTTGTCTTTCCCCAGACTCTAAATCTATTTTTAGTAAGGCTTGTAAGGGAGCATTACCAATCTCTGCATGAGCAGCACCTATGTAAAAATATTGATAAGGTCGTCCGACATTAGCCGGATTGATACTGGGAAATTCACAGCAACGGCTTTCAATTAACTTACGTTGCACATTGCCATTCTGGAGGTTGAGATGAAATCGCCAGAGGTGACCGGGGGCATTTGCCTCAAAATTAACTTGCCGAAAATCGCTTTCTGGTTCTACTCCGGGTAAAGATTCGTAACAAATAGAGTCAATAACAATTTCGTTCTCCACCTCAAAAGCATTGATGTGGTGGAAGACAAAACCAGATTGAGTTTCTAGAATTTTTACTCCTTGCCCTGGTTGAGGGAAGCGAGGAATAACTATGATGCGAGTAGGTTGATGCGGCTGAAACTCAATACATTCGCCCGCTGCACGTATTCCCAAAGCGAAAGGTATGGGATTGAAGTTGACGGGATTTTGGAAGAAGATGCAGTAATTAGGAGTGATAACAAAATCGTGGATAAAACAGAAACCTGGAACGCTGTGAGCGTGCTTTCTAACAATTTCACCTGCAAGGTTTAGCTCGAAAATATTAATTGTGGTGGAGAGTCCTGGCTGAATAGAAAAGTTTACTAGACAAGATTCACCTCCATAGCGATCGCAACTAGGGTCAAAGCGAGGATGGGCGCTAAAAGCTTCACCTGCTGACAAAACACCATTAAAATATTCTTTCCCTAAAGTTTCTAAAGTGTAGGGATCGAGGCGATAGGGTTCAGCAGCTTCCCATAGTGCCAAGAGTTTATCACCCCAGTAAATAACGTTGGTGTTGGCAATATGTTTGATTTTGAAGTCAAAGATATTAGCTAGCCAGCCACCAGGTTTTTGAGTGCCAAAAACACCGCGATAAAGAATTTTTCCGGCTTGTTGTTCTGCTAAATAGCCTTCTGTACGGACAAAGCGGTTGCGGAAATGGGCACGACCATTAGCAAAGCTGATGCGGCTAATCATGCCATCGCCATCAAATGGGTGATGAATGCGTTGTCCGTTTATATCCAGCAAACCGGGACCGTTTCTAAACAGCGTACCTTGGAGTTCTGGAGGAATTTTTCCTTCTATATCATCAATCCAATAATCAAATTCTTGGGTAAGGGATTGATATCCTCCTTGCCAGTCTGCACGAGTGTAGGATTTTTCTAAAACAGCACTTTCTGAAATTTTTGAACTCTGCATATGGTTTATATTTGTTTTTCTACTTTAGATTGTGAAATAGTTTTACCCCTATCTCCTAGTAACAGAGGAGTTAGAGGAGGGTCAAAACAGTATTTGTCGAAATTATGTTTTGTTACTCAACTACTTCTGATTCTGGTTCTCGCAGCATCAACTCAGACATTAAATCAGGTACAAATGGCTGTTCTCCATTTGCTGCTAAGGCTGGTTGTGATGTTGGTATCTCTGTTTGCGAGTTGCCATCTGGTAGCCAGTTGAGGAATGGTAGTGGTAACAAGGTGCTGAGGTTAGTAATTATTACCAATAGCCAAAGTAACTCAAAGTTTGTTTCAGTAATTCCTAGCCAATGCATCATCAAGGCTCCAAATTCGTAGCCAACCATGCCGCCTAAGTTCGATACTGACATCAACAAGGCAAATAATGTCGCCTCCACTCCCGCAGGACAAAGTCTTGCTGCTAATACCAATATTGGCATATAAGCTATTTGCCCCATCACTGTGAGTACGAGACTGTCACCCAAACTGAACCAATGGTCATCTATACCTAGAACTCGGTTGGTGTGAGTTACTAGCAGTAACATTGTCATTCCCAAAACTGCTGAGATGACGGTACTCCAACCAAAAATCACGCGAAAGGAAACGCTTTTGAGGAATCGTTGAAAAATCCAAACACCAATTAAAGAAGCAGCACTTGTGACTAGCCGTACCCGCCCCAAAAATTCTGGTTGAAAGTGAAGTTCGTTAGTGGTAAAGAAGAAAAAGGCTGAGTCGGCGGTTGGAGTCGCTTGCAAAATGAAGATAAATGCGGTGGGTAACCAAATTGTTTTTTGGGAGATGGCCTGGCGTAGTTGCCCTAATTGATGCTTAATGCTGATGAAGTTAGTGTTATTACTTTCGTTAGCATCTTTGCTAATGGGAGACTCGGAAATCAACCAAGCGATCGCACAGATAATGAGGGGAAATAAAGCAGTAATCCAAAATATAGTGCGGGTAGTGAAATGTTCTAGAAGCATTCCACTCAAGTAGGCGGTAATTAAACCTCCCAATGCCGAAGTACCCCAGCACAGAGATTGAAGCGAACCAGCCTCCGCTTGTGATTCTGCTCTTGCTCGTTCTACCACCAGCGAGTCAACTATCACATCACTGACGGCAACAGATAAAGAACCAAGAGCGATCGCTACCGTAGCCGCCCAGCTTGTGTGAACTATTGTTGCCAAACTCACCCAAGAAATAGCTCCCAGTATTCCAGATAGTACCAAGTATGGACGACGACGGTAGCCGAATATGGGTAAGCCATCGGAGATAAAGCCAAACACCGGCTTGATAATCCAAGGGAGGGCGACAACTCCAAATAGTGCTGATACCTGAGCTGGACTTAGTAGGAGCTCGTCTTTGAGGAAAAAGGTGACGGCTAAACGCGCCAACCCTAAAATTCCTTGGACAAAGTAGACGGTAAGAATGGCGATTAACTCGGTACTGGGTTGATGACCGAAGAAAATTTTTGCTTTTACTGAGTCTCTTACTTTGGACAAGCCAGAGGAGTCAATCAGCATTTGATAAATATTCTTTAAGTTTTATCTACTTATCTATCATATCGATTTCTAGCGACCAAAGTTGTAGAGAGAGTTAGGAATTGGGAGTACAGACGCGATTAATCGTGTCTGTACAAGAGTTAGGAATTGGGAGTTATTATTTTCCCCATACCTCTCTGCCTTTTCACACTAGCTTTACAACTTGTCACAAAGCCATGCTAAAGCACCATCAACATCCGCGACTTGTTCCCCTGCTGGTATAGCTGGACGATTTACCATCACAACCTTGAGTCCCAGTTCCCGCGCTGCAATAATTTTGGCGTAGGTTGCATCACCACCACTGTTTTTACTGACGATGGTATCGATATCGTAGTGAGTGAGGATTTCTCTTTCGTTTTGCAGGGCAAAAGGCCCGCGATCGCACAGCACTATTCCTGGTGGCACCACAGCATCAGCAGTAGGAGGATCGATCGTCCGCATGAGAAACCAAATTTCCTTCAAATAAGCGAAGGCGGCTAGTTCTTGTCTGCCAACGGTTAAAAATACCCGCTGCGCCTGATTTTTGAGGGCAAAGGCAGCAGCGTTAATATTGTCAACTTCAATCCAGCGATCGCCACTCACCTTCTGCCACACAGGGCGAATCATCATTAGACGTGGTATATCCACTTCGGTTGCAGCGACCGCCGCATTGAAGGAAATTTGAGCAGCAAAGGGATGGGTAGCATCAATGAGCAAGTCGATATGCATCTGACGCAGATAGTCAGCCAATCCAGTAGCACCGCCGAAGCCTCCAATGCGGACATTGCCAATTGGGGTTGATGGTTCGCGAGTGCGACCGGCTAGGGATGCGATCGCTTCAATTCCTGGGATAGTCGCAACTCTAGCAACTAATTCGGCAGCATCTCCGGTTCCACCCAAAATCAAAACGCGCATCATAGCTTTCTCTGCGTTTTCTGCCATTGGAGAAACTTTCTATACCCAGGATAAAAGCTGAAATTCAATATTTCATCCTTCCACCTTCGTGCTTCTTACTAACGGTGGAATCTTTGCCAAAATCCCCTTTTTCAGCGGTTCCGGTCGCTCTAACCAAGGTAGTAGACCATCAGACTTGGCATAGTATTGACTAGCACATTCCAGAACAGCAGATGCACTTCCATCAGTGGCTAAATCACCAAACAGATATGTTAACTTGCCTTGAGCAGCAAAGGCGACGACACAAGAACGATTACAAGCACTCATGCATTCCACTTCTTGGATAGGGAATTCCTTTCGTAAATTCCAATTTTGTGCAAGCTGCTGGAGATGCTGTAGAAGTTTTTGACCCCCACTCTCACCTTGACGTTTTCCGTCTTGCCAAACACTGGCACAGGTTGTACATACAAATAAGGTGTGAGGGATACCAGAGGGGTTAGTACTAGAAATATTTGCAGTGGTAGTCATCTGTACCTCGCAGATGTGTAGGACTGATAAGTATACTTCGGCGGGCATCCTGACTTAAAAAGTTAAAAAGAAAAAGTGAATTTTAGTCTTTTGCCTTTTGCCTTTCCTTCACAGTTGCGGGACAGTGCCGGATTTACACCGAACTTTCCCCGTTACCTCTGGTGGCTGACACCCACCAGAACCGAATTGCCCATCCATCATACCACCAGTGTCCACAATGGAAACAACCCATGATACACGCTTGCAACGTCAGGGACTTCCAAAAAATAAATTATTCTAGAAAAAACAAAGGTTGCTGCTACCGAAACTTGTATCGATTTTGGCAATCGCGTCGGATGGCGGTTAAAAGACTCTTGGGTTGATTATAGTAACCTCATCTGGGATGATGGCGCACCTATAGGACATTTACCTTTTTTTGGTTTTTTTGAGCAGGTTTGGCGAGTCAAAGTATTAGGCGTTTGGGAATGGCATAGTGCGATCGCTACAGCTTCTTGGTGGCAATTATGCGTAGGTCTTTTTTCTCGCCTAGAAACTTGTCAAATTGGGGACTGGTGACTGGGGACTGGGGATAAGGGAGATGATGGAGACAAGGGAGAAATAATAACTACTTCTTCCTCCTGCCTTCTGCCTTCTGCTCCCCCTTCTCTCTTACCCCGTTTCCTCCTTAAGACTGAGTATTCTTTCCTTTACAAAAAGACACAATTCGGTAGAATTAGTTAAAGCAATCTCTGCCCTTGTTGAACAAAGGCATCAGCAAATCCATGCAGCTGAAACTCAGTTCTATTCGATTTCCCTTCGCCCCCTTACTGCTAATCGCTCCCTTTTTCCTGTGGGGTACAGCGATGGTGGCAATGAAAGGAGTGATACCTCACACCACACCACTTTTCATGGCAGGTGTGCGTTTGCTGCCAGCTGGGATATTAATTCTGATCGCAGCAGCACTCATGGGTAGACCCCAACCCAAAGGTTGGGCAGCATGGTTGTGGATTGCCTTATTTGCCTTGGTAGATGGCACGCTGTTTCAAGGCTTTTTGGCAGAGGGGTTAGTCAGAACTAGTGCAGGGTTAGGGTCTGTGATGATTGACTCGCAACCCTTGGCTGTTGCTTTGCTGTCGTTGTGGCTATTCCAGGAACACATTGGTTTTTGGGGATGGCTGGGGCTAGGATTGGGAGTCACGGGCATTAGTTTAATCGGTTTGCCGGATGAGTGGATTTTCCATTTTTTTGACTCAGGCGTAAATGCCACAATTGGCAATTGGCAAAGTCTTTTTGCCAGTGGCGAGTGGTTAATGCTGTTAGCAGCAATGTCGATGGCAGTGGGAACAGTGTTAATTCGGTTTGTGACCCGCCATGCCGATCCGGTGACAGCTACGGGATGGCACATGATTTTGGGTGGATTGCCTTTATGGGGAATTTCATCAGCTGTGGAATCCCAGCAGTGGCAGAATCTTTTAGGTTCTGATTGGGTGGCTTTGAGTTATGCGACAGTATTTGGCAGTGCGATCGCTTATGGGTTATTTTTCTACTTTGCCTCTAGTGGCAATCTGACTAGTCTCAGTTCTCTCACCTTCCTTACTCCAGTTTTTGCTTTGCTATTTGGCAATCTCTTTCTCTCAGAAGTCCTCAGTCCATTGCAATGGGCGGGAGTTGGTTTGACTTTAATCAGTATTTATCTCATCAACCAGCGCGATACCTTGGCAGGACAAAAAAACATAGTGACTATCGAGGACAAAACTACTACACAGCCACAACTTTTAGAAGCATCTGCTAAGAAGTTGAACCCTGTAACCCTATCGATAAGAGAATCTGAGCCAGAAATTTTACCTTAACCAGTTTGTGATGTTGTAATCAGCGACATTGGTATGCCAGATAAGGACGGTTATTCACTAATTCGCTTTATTAGAAACCAAGAAGCAAAACAAGGAGGGTTCCTTCCAGTCATTGCTCTTACGAGTTATGTGCATTCAGAAGACAGTACCAAAGCTTTAAATGCTGGGTTTCAGGAGTTTATTCATAAGCCTTTTGATCCTAATGAGCTAGTTGCAACAGTTGCCAAGCTTGCACAACGAACTTTATTAAAATAAGTTCAGCTTCTGAATTACTCTGAGTTGTGTGTGATTTCAACTCCTAATGTTCGCTAAGAGTTTTTTATTAACTGTAATTTTATAACTATTACTTGAAGTATTTTTTGAAAAACTTCAGGCTACTTTTGCTTATCCTTATCTAATGCCTCTTGAATTGCACGCCTACAGAATTCAGGAGGATCATCTTTAGCTTTCACCTCTTCTTTCATTTCTTTAGTGACTCTAAAGCTTAGTTGATCGGTTAATGGTTCTTCTGCTTTTCTCTTTCCTGGTTCTAAGTTTTCAGGTGTTCCCTTTGGATTAGGCATTTATGTAGAAACGTAAATATAGCTTGAATCGAACGAAACCAATCGAATAGACTTTTTGTCAGTGGGTAAACAAGTTTCTTAGGCTAAATACCCACTGATAACCACTTTTGAAAATGGCAATTCTATTCTATGTTTTCACGGTCAGAACTTGAACTGTTGACTTTACAACAGTTGAAAATTCTTTGCTTTAGGTATGGGTTAGGTGCTTCTGGTAATCCAGCGGTCAAAACAAGTTACATTACAACTCTTAGAGCGTTTCCTGCCTTAGCTATCCAGCAGCTACAAGAAGGAAGGGGACTAAAACTTCCTACGTTCAGCAGTCTCCAGAATATCGGTCAGGCACTTGATGAGATGGGAACACTTACGCCGCAACAGTCAGCACTCATCAAAATTTCGCTTGAAGGTAGAAGGATGGAAGTACCAGCTAGGTACGACCAAGAAAGATTCTTAGCTTTGTATAAAGCTAAGAATTACCTAGAACAAGCGATAGATAACCTGGGAATGCAGTAAATAGCAGATTTAGTTGAATAACAAGCAAGGAGGGGATATTCCCTCCTTTTTTTGTATCTTATAGTTATTAAGTACTTGAAGTATTAGTTAGAGTATTACTTAGAGTAATGTAAATGATGCTAGGAGATGAGAGAATGCATTCTATGGATAATAAGTGAAAGCTCAATATAAAAATCTAAATAGTAAATCAATTTTTAAATTAGCTAAATAATAAAGAATGAGCATTAGTTAAGCATGTATACTGAGTATTTAAAATGCACGCTTTAATACTTAATTTAAACAATAAATTACCTGGAATAATTCATTTGAGCATTAAACGAGCATTTAAAGGAGGTAAAAAGCTGAAAATATTGATTTTGCGTTTATTTTCTCATTCTGGTATCCATGACTTCAAAAGCACGTTCAGACTGCAACTTCCAATATGAGGCTATGTAATTCCTCAATCTTGATATTTATCTGTTTTACTTGCCTGGGTTTCTACCCAAATCGTGCAAGCACTACAACACTTAACCTAGCGTCAATAGAACTTGCACAAGCTAGTTCTACAGTACCTGCTAAGCAAGCTGTTCTTAGACCCGGTAGTCAAGGGTCGGATGTGCAGCAACTGCAAACCCAATTGAAGAAGTTAGGATATTACAAGAGCTTGGTAAATGGATACTACAGCCCAAACACGCAAATTGCTGTAGCTAAATTTCAGAAAGCACAACGTTTAAAAAGAGCAGATGGTATAGCCGATTTGGCAACTAGATGGAATCTGCAAGCAGCTTTGGTAGCAAAAGCTCAGTTGGCCGCCTCTCCTATAGTGCCCTCTTTTACTCCCACATCCCAACCAACTGTCAAGCCCAAGCAAACCCAAAGAGGTTTTATTTGGTGGTCACTACTTGGCCTTGGAATTTTAGGAAGTATAGGCGCAATCATTTTTTTAATGAGATGGTTTCGTCAGTTAAAACGATCGCAAAATTCCCAAACTTCAGAACTAAAAGTTTTCAGTCCAATTAAAGAAGAACCAGTTAAGCCGCCGTTGTCATTAGACACAACACCAAAACAACAGGAAAATCCTGCATCTGTGACTAGTCCACAAACAGAAACAGCATCAATTACCACAGCAGTGCTGCCACCAGAAAAAACTTCTCGTCTGCCTAAAGTCAATATTGTTGACGAATTGATGAAAGACTTACACAGTACAGAACCAAAGAAGCGGCGCAAGGCTATTTGGAATTTGGGTCAGCAGGGAGATTCACGGGCAATTCAGCCATTAGTAGATTTGATGATTGATGCAGATTCTCAAGAACGCAGCTTAATTTTGGCAGCTTTGGCAGAAATTAGCACCCGTACGCTCAAACCACTAAATCGTGCTTTAGCAATCTCGATGCAAGATGAAAGTCCGCAAGTACGGCAAAATGCCATCCGCGATCTGACTCGTGTTTATGACATGATGAGCCAAATGAGCCAAATGTTAAGCCACGCGCTGGAAGACTCTGATGCTGAAGTGCAGTCAACAGCAAGGTATGCTCTGACTCAGATGAATAAATTGCGTGGCTTACCAACTCAACAAAGTCTACCAGAAGATACTCATAGAGAGTAGGGGACTAGGGGACTAGGGGAGCAGGGGAACAGAGGGGACAAGGGGGACAAGGAGGACAAAGAAAATAATTCCTGCCTTCTGCCTTCTGCCTCAGCACTCTAGAAATATTTCAACTGGATTTGGATATTGGTGTTTGGGCCAGCTATTAAAAAAGCTGCATCACCAAACTTGGGGGCACTGGTGCGAACTTCTGGGTTTCTGGAAAACCCAAACCCTTCAGTGGGCATACCTAAGTTGTTACGATTGAGGGTGAGGTCATTATTTCGATCGTGGATGACGGCGACGGCATAATTACCAGCTTTCAAGTTATTAAAGCTAACTTTCACAGGAGTTTCGGTAATCTTGGTACACTGTTTTTGGACGATGCGATCGCGGTTACTTGGAAATCCTTGGCTGCTAGCAAATATGCTGACGCAGACTTGCCCTTGTTTGTTTTTCACTCCATCAATTTCCACGCTGAGGTTGCCGTTTAAACTTGCTCTAACGCTGGATGACCATGTTAATCCCATCACTGCAAGCAGCAGCCCGCTAACTCTCAATCCTCTGACCATAAAATTTTCACTTTGATTGCGATCGCTCAAACTTATCTTGACATTATCATGACATTCCTATTCAGGAAGATTTGTTATTAACCCGCTAATCAATTTAAATCGATCTGGGGTCAGGTTGCCGGGGTAAGCTTTACTCATGTCTCTCAAGGGTGCTGTATATAAGTATTTACAGGTTATGCCCTAAGAGCTTTTTTACTGCCTCACCGACTTTTCAAACATCCTCTTAGCTCGACTTTATCCATTTAGAATAATAAAATAACAGGTATAGGGTTACTCATAGGAGTTTTGACTAGAGCGATCGCGTGGTTTCTTTTTTGGTTCTACTCCCAACTTACAAGTAAGGTGACCTGCCATGAACGATTGTCATATGCTAGGGGGTATAAAGACCTTAACTTAACTATATTGATTACCCCATATTGTACAATCGCTAGAACAACAATCTGGAGAGCGACTTGCCTAGATTGATTAATTCTACTCAACCACCACTGAAATTTATTCCCCAAAGTTTTAACCCGCTTGTACTCCAGATTCTCCGTTGGTTGCTGCCAATGATACTGCGGTATCGGACTCGACCCTGGTTACCTGCTGGTATTGTCCATATTGAAGCGAAAAATACCAAAGTATTAGCCGGACTCTATCAACAATTTCAGGCTGGTAAAATTCGCTTTTTGATAGCATTTCGTCATCCAGAGGTAGAAGATCCCCTCTGTATGCTGTATCTGCTTTCCCGTATTGTGCCAAAAGTTGCGCGTCAGCAAAACATTCCATTGCAAAACCCAATTCACAGCTACTTTCTGTATGACCGAGGTATGACAGTGTGGGCTGGCAATTGGCTAGGTTGGTTGTTTTCTCAAGTAGGGGGTGTGCCGGTTCGTCGCGGTAGGCGACTAGATAGGCAAGCTATCCAAACAGCACGGGAATTATTTGCTAATGGTCGATTACCGATCGCAGTTGCTCCTGAAGGAGGTACTAATGGTCATAGTAGTATTGTTAGCCCCTTGGAACCTGGTGTTGCCCAAATGGGGTTCTGGTGTGTCGAAGACTTACAAAAAGCTAACCGTTCTGAGACTGTTTTGATTGTGCCCATCGCCATCCAATATCGCTACATTAAGCCACCGTGGTCAAAATTGGATTGGCTTTTGAGTAAACTTGAAGCAGATAGCGGTTTGCCAGTGCTGCCAATCAGTCACTCTGCGATTCACAGCCAAGAGGAAATTTACCATCAACGCCTCTGTCGGCTAGCTGAATATTTGATTGCCGAGATGGAAGAGTTTTATCGCCGCTTTTATCATCAAGACATTCCAAAAAGCATTTCCATCGAATCTGCCACTTCCAATCAAGACTTGATTCCCAGACTCCATCGGTTACTGGATAAAGCTTTACAAGTTGCCGAGCAATATTTTGGATTCCAATCAAAGGGAAATTTCATTGACCGCTGTCGCCGTTTGGAAGAAGCAGGCTGGAATTACATCTACCGAGAAGATTTGCCAGACATCAATACTTTACCACCCTTCAAACGCGGATTAGCAGACTGGGTTGCTCAAGAAGCAGACTTGCGGATGCTGCATATGCGACTGGTAGAAAGTTTTGTGGCAGTCACTACCAACTATATTGAGGAACAGCCTACCACTGAAAGGTTTGCCGAAACAGCTTTGCTCATCTTTGATATGCTTTCCCGAATTAAAGATACAAAACTTCCAGGACGACCCAGTTTAGGTTGGAAAAAGGCACAAATAACCGTAGGCGAGCCAATCACAGTCACTGAACGCTGGGTCAGTTCTCAGGCTGATAAGCAAGCAGCTAGACAAGCTGTTACCGATTTGACCAAGGATTTACAGGTGGCGTTAGAGAAGTTGATTGCTCATTAGTTTGCGCCGTTCTCCTGTAACATGTCTACA
This sequence comes from Dendronalium sp. ChiSLP03b, assembly GCF_034531165.2. Lineage (NCBI taxonomy): Bacteria > Bacillati > Cyanobacteriota > Cyanophyceae > Nostocales > Nostocaceae > Dendronalium > Dendronalium sp. ChiSLP03b. Next base: position 86,873 of record NZ_JAVRBR020000140.1, read on the forward strand.
AATAGTCAACAAAAAGGGTAAGGGAATGGGGAGATAGGAGAAAAACTTCTAACAAGTTCTCCTCTGCTCCTCTACCCCTCTACTGCTCCGCCTTCTACTTAGTGCATCTCGTCGTATTCTGGGGCTTCAACTTGCCTTGCTTCTAGCCGAGAAGGGGGCAGAAACTCAGCGCGACGTAAAGGCATCAAGGGTTGCGTAGACCCCTGATAAGGGTGAATTACTTGTACTGTACGGGTAGGACGCGACCGTGGTGAGAATAAAGCCAATACTCCAGCAACGACAACGCCACCACCGATAGTTAAAGTTGCGCCTCCTACTGCCCAAACGATAGGTGAAGACCACCAACGGTTTTCAGGTTGCAACACTGCTGCTGCTGCTTTTTGGCTGTTTTGTTGGGCTAATTGCTGCTGTTGGTTATTGTAGTTTTGTAATTGGAACTGGAATTGTTGGTTTTGCATTCTCAACTGTTCGTTGTCAGTTTTTAAACGCTCCAACTGCATGTTTAGCCGTTCCGTTTCTACTCGCTGTTCGGGGTTAGGAGTAACAGGCGGTACTGGATTAGGATAAGGTTGTCCATAAGTGTAAGGAGGATACACTTGCGGCATTCCTTGGGGCGCTACTACTGTACCGGGCATTTGCGGAGTAACAGCGAAGTTGGGTTGTAAGGGACTATTTGTGCCCTTGAGTAATACTAGAGCCGCCAGCCCAGCCACAGCGACCCCACCGATAAACGCCATACTCTCACTCATCGCCTTTATCCCTCAACTGCGACGGAACTATGAATATTTGTAACTGACTCACTCTCACACTCATCCTTTTTCGCTGACTTGACTTCACATAATACTCAAACTATAAGCGACTGTATCAGCTAGTTTTTTACAAGCTGCTATCTGCTGTTAATATTCAAGACTATATCCGTCAAATTGTCCACCAACTGAGAGTAAAAAAGCTACTCTAATTATACTTTTTTAATCTATTTTATCTTGTTCATCAAGATGAGTATTTGTGCTGTAGTCAGTTGTCGCGATCGCAGCTTTAAGACTTTGACAAAACTCAGCGATCGCACTTAGTCCTTGCTCAGGTGTTCCTTCTGCTAGACGTTTTACAAAAGCGCTACCCACAATTGCTGCATCCGCACCCCATTTTCTAACCTGACGAGCGTGTGATACTTGGGAAATGCCAAAGCCGACTCCAATAGGTTTACCAGTAACATCACGAATTTGCTTAAGTAGATCTGATACCCGTGTCTCGACTTCAGTTCGTATACCCGTGACACCAGTAACGCTAACCAAATAGATAAATCCTTGGGAAGAACGAGCGATCGCTTCTATTCTTTGAGTAGAACTGGTGGGAGCTATCAGCAAAATTAAGTCAATTCCCATTTTACTGGCTGGTTCGAGCAGACCAGGGGCTTCCTCTAAGGGTAAGTCAGGTACTACCAATCCTGCTACCCCAGCAGCCGCAATTTGTTGGAGAAACTTATCAATTCCGCGGTGCAAAATAAGATTGTAGTAGATAAGTAGAACGATGGGCGATCGCAAACTGGGAGTAGTTACTTGCAGCATTTCCAGCACCCGATCCAAATTTATTCCTCGTTCTAAGGCGCGGGTAGCTGCTGCTTGAATCACTGGGCCATCCGCCAGAGGGTCAGAGTAAGGAACGCCCAGCTCTATAATGTCAGCTCCATTGCGATCTAAAGTCTGTAAGGCTGCTGCTGTTGTTGCTAAATCTGGATCGCCAGCAGTAATAAAAGGAATCAGAGCGCATTCTTGATTCCGTCCTAATTTTTCAAAGCAATCGGAAATGGCAGTCATTAGTCAAGTGTCAGTGGTCAGTGGTCAGTGGTCAGTGGTCAGTGGTCAGTGGTTAATAGTAAGGTGTTCTTATCTAAATTGAATCAAACTCTTGTATGGTAAGCATCTTGCTTACCCTATTTATGCAATTTAAATATGGAACAGCTTAACAAACAACTGACAACTGACAACTAACAACTAACTTTACACCTGAGTTTGTTTTTCTTGCTCTATTTCAGCTTGAATTTTCGCCAGTTCTTCGGGAGTCAGTTCTTCTAGGCGCTTTTGGAAAAACGCTTGCTCGTAATCTTCCCGCTGTTGATGGTAGGTCATTTTTTTTTCCACCGCACGGAAGGCATAGGTGAACAACCAGCCAATCAATCCACAGACTAGCAAGACTTGGCTCCATATACCAGCTTGTTGACTATCTAAACCAACTAGCTGTAATCCTATATATGCTAAGCCGCCAGCAATAAAAACGCCTAAGCCGATTCCAATAGCGTCAATGCGTCGCATGAGAGTTATGACCTACCAATCTAGTTAAACTTCAATTTTTCGCCGCTGTGGTCGAAAATTCAAAAATGGCGATAGAACTAACAAACCTGGAAAGAAGAAGAACACCAGAAAGTACATAAACGTGCGCTCTACAGAGCTAGCTACATACCAGCGTTGCTTGAGGTAAAACAGCACACCAACTGGGATTATCAACAGGTAAGCCCCAGCCAAAAGCAGATACAGCAGGGCGACAATCATGGATTCTTGCTCTAACATAGGTAAAACTATTCGGTGCATCTGTTTTCCATCATAGGCTGAACGTCCAGACTCAGGAAAGTATAGCTACTACGTTTTTAACTTTTATGTCTGGAGAAAAACTCCGATGATGCTACAATAGCAAAGCCAGTAACCAATAAATCCTCTTGTCAACCAAGATTGAAAATACTCATCTAAATATTGATTGTGAGAAAACAAAGCAGACTCCAAAGCCGGAAAGCGATGTCGTGCGACAAGCCGCTTCGCGTCTACGCACAATGTGAAAAAGTTTTTTCAAAACAGTTGGACAAAAGACGCAATTGATGCTGGAATATATGAGGAGGTATTTGCTGCCTCCACAAAATAAGTGACTCCCAATACTAGGGGGTGTGGCGGAATGGCAGACGCTACGGACTTAGCAACTGAGCCTTGAAGGAGAAATCCCTCAAGTGAATGCTCTCAAACTCAGGGAAACCTAAATCTGATAACAGACATGGCAATCCTGAGCCAAGCCGAAAAAAGTCCTGAGTGCTGAGTAGCGAGTAGTGAGTAAATTAAAAACTCATAACTTCTAACTCATAGCTCTTAACTGTTTCGGAAGGTGCAGAGGCTCGACGGGAGCTACCCTAACGTTAAGTCGAGGGTAAAGGGAGAGTCCAATTCTTAAAGCCTAAAGTTGCGAAAGCTTACAGGCAGTAGTGAAAGCTACAGAAGAATGAAAATCCGTTGACCGTAAAAGGTCGTGAGGGTTCAAGTCCCTCCACCCCCACTTAAAAAGTTCAATAATTAAATAGACCTGTGTGACTTTACCCATAACTTTGCCGCAAAGGTAAGCTTATGCTTCCAATAAAGGGTGGCAATGTTATGGTTCCAAACAAATTTCTTTTCGCGCTGCCCTTAAAGCAGCGCGAACTTGTTTGTCACGAAAACATCCTGGTTTAGCCAATAGCTTTGAAATAGCTGCTTCACTAGGATAGATACCTTCAGTGTGAAATTGTCTAACAGCTTGTTTGACCTCCTCGCAACACTGTTCGATTCGTTTGACGCGAGATTCTTTCATATACTTAACGTACTCGGCTGAAATCGCTCGACATAACTCTGGGAAATGCCTATAGAGAATTCGCTTAGAATACCCAAGGCTTTTAGCTACTGCTGTCATAGGTAGCGGTTGTTCATTGCTTTGAAGCCAATGTTCAAGTAACTGTTGAGCGCGATCGCTATCGAACTTTACTTCAAGCTTTTTTGTACTGCTATCTCCCATTTGGTTTTGACGCATAGCAGGAAATTGACTAGAATTCTCCTTAAGAGTCTCTTGAGTCAAAAAATCCAGCACAGATACCTGAAGAATAAAACAGATTTTCAAAATTACATTCAGTTCTGGCAAGACTTTTCCCTTCTGCCACATCCAAACCTTGTTTTTGGGAATTTTGAGCATACGAGCAAAAGCGGATGTGTTTCCTTCAAAAAATTGCTGTACGTATCTACAAAATGCTTGAGCAACTATTTCCCTTGACAAAGGTTTTGATAAGCGAGGGCTAGTAGCAAGTAATTCTCCAAGAGTTTTGATAACCCACATTTGCCATATCATTTCTACCTTGCTCGGTTGAATGTTATCTGAAGTCGGGTAATTATTAGCAATACCAAGCCATTCTGAGCAATATGGGCAATAACCTGGTCTGGAATATGAAGCAAGTGGAGGAATATCTCGTTTGCAGTAAGGGCATTGCTGGCATAAAAACTTATTGTGGCAATGACAAACTGTAGCTGCCTCAAAAAACCAAATTAAGGGTTCATAAATTACTTTGTTTTTTGAGGAATACCACTCCTCATAACAGTAGGGACACCAAGCTCGTTTAGAACGAAGCAACCTCCTTTGAGGAAAGATATTAGCCCATGTTAGTAGAGTGAGGAAACGCAAATCACTATGTAGAGTCAATGACTCTAGGACTGTGACCAAATCAAATGCCATTGTACCTATTCCATTGACTGCCCCAGTTAAGCTTCGCATTTCAAAGAGATTTGTAGTTTTGTAAGTCTTAGGTATAAAAGACACAAGTTCTCTTGAGATTAAAACCTTTGGGGTCACACAATGAGCTTCTGCTAGTCGAGATATATAACCAGTTAAACTTTCTACTAATGGAGTACCAATACCAATAGGATCTAATTGATACAAACGACTGCGAGATGGAATGGAAATCTTTTTTAAATCCCAAGATTCGTATGTTTCTAATCCATTAGCTAACATCTTGCTGCACTCCAATGGGATCTCTTTTTGGTTTGCGTTTGCCAACCTTTCCTGGCGGACGAGTAGTTTTTGGGGTTTCTTCTGGTAGCGTGATTGGTTTTGTTCCAAGTCCTAAAAGAGAGCGTAAGTTTTGTACATCTGTTTCTGTTTCAGATAATTGTCGTTCGCCTTCTTGAATTTCTTTGAACATCCTCTGGCATTGAGCAACCGACCAAGCGCGTTTTTGTAAGTCTTTGAGTATAACGGTTGCTGCTTCTCTATCGAGAGCATCTTTAAGAGCGCGTGTTAACCAATTTTTTAGTATGCCAACACATCCTAAAGTCCGTTCGTAAAAATATTCCCAATGACTAACTAAATCTGGAGTTTCTGCAAGTGGCATCTGCTGTTGAAAAGTTAATAACACACTTTTAAAAGCCTGTACATCTTCTGTGCTATCAGCACAATAACGGCGGAAATGAATATCGACACTACGGCGTGAGAGTTGACCGCTCAAATTACGGAATGTAAGTAGTTCGTATGTTCCTAATAGACAGTGCAAGATGCCTGTCATATTTGCTAGAGATTTGAGGCAGTCTAATTGATCTTGTAGCTTGTATCCGCTTGCCATCTTGCCAAAATGTTGTGCTTCATCTACAAAAAATACGTCTGGATGACGATGGATGAGAGCATTTTCTAAAGCTCTGCGTAGAGCAGGTGCAACTACTTTCGACTCAATATTAATTTTTCCAAAATTATCGCGAGAGATACCACGCACACTGTAATCAAACTTGTGATCGATTAAGGGTTCCTCTAAGGCAATTAAGGCGCGTGTGTAGTAATCTTTCCAGTTGAAGTTTCTCGATTCTGGAGCTACAGCTTCAACACCAACAACAGGAACACGAGCGCGATCGCTTTCCAGTTTAGGTAATGCTAGTTCTGTTAATTTCTGCTCAACGCGGAGTCGCAAAGTTGTTTTACCAACACCGCTAGGGCCATAAACAAAGATAAATGAAGCTCCTGCGGGTTCGGTAATTGTTCGCATGAGAATTTCATAGACTTCTTTAAGTCGAGGATGCGCTACGGTGTAATTCTCAAAATAAGCAAGCCTTTCTGTAGCAGGTCGTGTGAGGAGTTCAAGAGGAAATCCAGTAGATTTTGTCATAATTAAAACTCCCCATAGACTACAAGTGTTTCTGGGACAATCGCTTCATCTTCATCCGCTTGAGAATCGGTATTGCCAAAAGGAACTTGAATAACCTTTGCTTGTTCGTTGCGGCTTGTTGTCGCTTTTCCGCCCTCAATTACCCTAAAGACTTCCCTAGCTTCTGCATCATAGGAACGCTGTTCTAGTAGAGCTTCTTGTGCTTCTACAGATGCTAAAAATTCTGCTAGATTCTTAGCCGAAACTTGATATTGTCGTCCATAATTTGAGGAGCGTTTGCGTAACTCAGCACTAGCTAACTTCAATTCTTTTTCTGAGCGACCTTGGAGTTCTGCATAATATTGAGAGATACACTGTACCCACTGTCCTCGAACAAAGGCATAAGCGATACCAATATTAAACGGGTCATATCTGATCGGAACAGAGGTATTTTCAATTTGTGGATCGCGAAAACTATTAGCCCAGTAGTAGATTGAGTTAATTTTTATGCCGCGTCCAATTTGAACTTTTGCTTTTCCCTCTGAGGTTGTAGGTAAGGTAAGAATCTGAAAGTTTTCATCGTAAGAAATCATGCGGTGAACCCGACTACCACCAATCGCCATACCCGCAGCAAACGCATCCCTCGGACTCTGGAAAAGTGCCGGATGTTCGTCTCTATCGTAAACTTCGTAAGCCCAAGCACAAAGATATTCATAAAGCAAACCAAGTGTCCATACAGCTTGATTTTTAGGGTTAACTGACTTGGTTACTTGGCGGACGTTACGAGTTATTTGCGTATTACCGAGTAAGTTATGGACAAATTGAGTATTGGAAGTTCCAAATAGGCGTTCGCAAACCGAACCAAAACGAGCTTTGGCTGGAGGTCTTTGCTTTTTCGTACATTCAAAAGTAGCCAGTAGTGTCTCAAAGTAAACACTATGAAATTCTGTCCCATTATCTACTACTACAATTTGGGGAAGCCTACCGTGACGCTTGACACAAATTCTTAGCACCATTAAGCAAGAACGATATGAGGGTGAGTCAAACGTTAGGTAAACTGCCAGCAATCGCCGTGAGTAAGCATCTACAAGAAATGTTGCCCAAGGTCTGCCAAGATTGCGACCTGTACTAGAGCAAACTAGCTCTACATCTAACTCAGTATGATCTATATGTCCGATTTCAAAGGGGCGATCGCCGTGTCTTGGGGTAGTTGTAGTAAGCTCCCAATAGAAGGATTCATGCTGGTAAGCGGCACGGCGACCTTGGCGTTTTTTAGTCTGTTCGTAACCAGCACGGCGTTTCACTTCTTGAGTAAATGCTTTATAGCTTGGAGCAATTACACCAGATTGTTCGCAAGCTCGAACTAAAGCCCCGTAAACCTCCCACATTCTTTTTTGTTTCAGAGTTTCATAGTCTTCTAAAATAAATTTCTCCATAATTGCTAAGGTGTCTTCAGGCAGCTTGCGCTGACGATTACCTTTAACACTGCGATGGGACAAAAGCCCAATGTAGCCACAACCGTGTTTTTGAAGTGCAGTTAGATATTTAGCTTTCCAGTGACGAATGGTACGGGCTGGTATTGTTTCGTTTTCTGGGGGATGTCCGTTTAAGTAAGGTTCGATAGTTTTGTAGCGTTCAAGGGCTTCTGCTTGGTCTTCAGGACTAGCTTGATAAAATCGCTGCCAAGATTCTGTGCTAATAGCTGTTTTTTCTGGTGTTTGGAGACTTGTGATTTTTCCTTGGCGAACCAGATTGTCAAATATAGCTTTATTAAGTTCAATTAACTGATTATTTTCTGCGCCAAGTATAACCTCTGTTTCTCCAACATGGATGATATTTAATCCTTTGCCGTCCCAACTAACAGGCGTTCCAGTAACAATATTGATTACAGGAGAGATAGCCGGAAGACTTACACTTGGCTGTTCAACCATTAATCTGTAAGCACTAGCAGTTTGTTCGTCACGAAAGATTAGACATCTTTCTGGTTCAGCAAGTGCTATGGCATTTAAATCAATATAGATTTGCTCTTGAGCAATTAAGATGTAGATGTCGTCAGATTTAGCTCCTGTTGACTGATTGAGTAATTCTGCTAAAGTTATTCCTGGTTGAGATGACACAATTGCAAGTAGTGATTGAGCAATTGCTTCTTCCACTGCTAGGGATTCGGCTCGGTAATAATCTTCTAAAAATTGCAGATTACGTTGCACGACCCAATCGATTTCGCGATCTGAATGGATACGGTAATAAAGCCCAAACTGGTTAGCATAGACTTCTCCTGGCGGACAATGCCATTGATTATTTTCTTGAGAGTAAAAGTAACGATTGGGGTTTTTCTCGGCTAGTTTTTTCAACTCCTGCTCAGTTTTACACTCTTCCCAACCAGCCGAATTAGTTCGGATGACAAAGAAATCTGGGGTGTGTAAAACGCCTAATCTACGTCCGTTACTTGCTTGATAGTCAAGTTTAATTTGTGGTGGTTGATCGTAGAATTCTAGAACATTTTCATCGTGTTCTAACTGATAGATAACTGGCAGTTCAACCCGATGAGACTCAAATTGAATCGTGACCCCCATCTTGCGACTAGGGTAGCGTCCCGAAACATTCTTGCTACCGCCACCAACGCGACGGGATGGTTCAGATGAGCGAACTTTCTCAATAATTTTTTGCCCTGCCTCGGATATTTGAAGGCGAGCAACCCATTGTTCAAATTGCTCTTTCATATAGTCCTTACTAAGCACTTTGCGCTTGATTTTATGAATCTATAAAAATAAGACCATAAAGTTAGGAACTTGCTTGCCTGATGCTATACTACTTAACTTTATAACACTTATAGTGTGCAAAAATCCACTGATAGTAGATGGATTTAACGGCGATACTGGTTCAGTATTGTTTTGTGGCACAGAAACACTTCAGTATTGAGTACCGCTTTGGCAAAGCGATTAGGCGGCGAAGGCGAGAGCTAGATTTATCCCAAGAAGAACTGGCTGAAAAGTCAGGGCTTCATCGCAACTACATCTCAGGTATCGAAAACGGAGAGCGTAACCCTTCATTAAAAAATATTGTTAAGTTAGCGGCAGCTTTGGAGATATCTGTCTCCGATCTCTTTGTTAATTATGGCATCGAGGTTAAAAATGAATCAGAAACTAATTCCTGAAATTTGACTTTTAAAACTAAAGTACCAGCGTTTAGGTTAATCCAAGAGGGATGACTATTTACTCAGAACATTGGAACCTAAAACCTCTAGAAATTCCGCAACGGAGTCGGTTATTTTCTCTTGAACCTATGGCGGTGGGAACTCCCTACGCAGAAAGTCTTAGTAGCTATCTCCATCGTTTAGCGCAGGCGCATTGTTTAACCTCTCAAAAGCTCGTTATGGGAGAAATTGCGCCACTTATCCTCAAAGATGAGGATAAATCTGAGTTATTGTCAAAAAATCTGAGTCACCTATTGGGAAATAGCGATGCCAAACCGACTATCAACGGAATGCGAGAAATGACAGGAAAGTTAGTCACTGTTTTAGAAGAGTTAACAATGCGTCAGGATTTACGCTTTTTGACCCTTTTAAGCTGGAAAGGAATGATTTATGACAAGGGGTTATTTCGGAACTATCGCGCTTGGTGTCCTTGTTGTTGGGAAGAGTGGAAGCAGGAGAACAAAACTATCTATGAACCATTATTATGGTCATTTAAGGATGTAGAATTTTGTTTGATTCACAAACAGCGATTAATCCAAGAATGTCCTCATTGTGGTTCGCGTTTAGCTGTGATGGCTAGGTTTTCACCTGCGGGATTTTGTTCTCGTTGTTACGGCTGGTTAGGACAGGAAATTAAAGGTGAGGAAGAAATAGAGGAATATCGAGTTAATATTCAAGGAATTAGTGAATTAATTGCACTTACTCCCCAATTAGGATATAAACCCATCCCAATCGAGTTAACCCGAAAATTACAATTAATTTTGTTAGTGTTTGAACAAGCAATTGAAAAGGAATTGAAGTTATTGGGAGATTTAGGGGGAATCATGGAATCGCTGAGGATAGCCTCAACGACAAATCAAAGTCAACCTTATCATTTGGTGAATTTGATTATTCCTGTGTGCGAGAAGGCGAAGATTAGTGTATCCCAGTTTTTTGGGTCAGATTTTAAGGAATTGGGCAAGATATTGTTCGGGAATTTTAGTCTGGAATTAAAGTTGTAGAAGTTTAGTATAAATAAAGATTTATGCTTAAAGGAAGTTTGGAAGGGAAGAGACAATTGCTTTCCTAGATCGGGTTCAGTCTGTGATTTTTGTATGGTTATACGAGATTTATCATCAGTTAGCAGTTAAATTGGATAAGTACCTTTTGCTCCTTCACAACTGCGATCGCCAATATAAACACCAACGATTTTTCGTGTGTTGACATCCTTTATTTTTACTGAGGCGATCGCACTCTTGCCCCCTCACGCAGCCAAATCTTTACACAGTAACTCTGCCTGTTGCAGCACTGTCACCATCGCTTTCTCCTGCTTTTTTGGTGGATGTCGTATTTCCAAAGTAGAAGGTTGACTAATGGGCGGAAATGTAATTGGACGCTTTATGTGTCCAGTCGATAATAACGTTGCAGCGAACTGTTTCTACAAGGTCACGAGCGATCGCTACTACGAGAAACAATTATTATAGATTCACTCTGTTTACAATTTCAGAGAAATGGCGGCAATATAGTGATTTGTAACTAAGATTTAAGTGTCATCGAAAGCCATCACAAAAACTGCTGGAAAAATAGTTGACGCAGCAGATACCCCTTAGGGGTAAGATAAATTTTCGCTTATGAGTACCACGACCTACGACCTAATTGCCAAGCTCTGGAATCTCTGTAACGTCCTCAAAGATGATGGCGTGACGTATCACCAATACGTCATTGAACTGACGTACCTGTTGTTTTTGAAGATGGCAAAAGAGACTGGCACAGAAAACCTGCTTCCTGAGGGTTATCGCTGGGACGACCTAGAAGGCAGAGCAGCAACTGAGCGTTTGGATTTTTACAAACTGCTGTTGCTCCATCTTGGTATTAACGGTTCCACGCTCGTGAAAGAAATTTTTGCTAACGCCAGTTCTTCTATCAAAAAGCCCAACACTCTTTCTACACTAGTCACCGAAATCGACAAACTTGACTGGTACAGTGTTCGGCGAGAAGGTCTGGGTGACGTGTATGAAGGGCTGCTGGAAAAGAACGCCAATGAAAAGAAATCCGGTGCTGGTCAGTACTTTACGCCCCGTTCGCTGATCGATAGTATGGTGCATGTTATGCGCCCTACGTTGGAGGACATTATTCAAGACCCCGCAGCAGGAACGGGCGGTTTTTTAATTGCCGCCAATCGTTACATACGCGAAAACAGTGATCCCGATACCTGGACAAAAAAACAGAAGCACAAGTACCGTAGCAATACTTTTTACGGCATGGAGCATGTGCAAGATACGCACCGTCTGGCTTTAATGAATCTCATGCTGCATGGGCTAGAGTTTGACCCGCAAGGGGCAGGTATCCACTACGGCGATACGCTTTCGCCAGAGGGAGAAGCATTGCCGAAAGCGACGCTGATCCTTAGCAATCCACCTTTCGGCTCCAAGAAAGGGGGTGGTCTACCTACTCGCAAGGACTTCACTTTTTCTACCAGCAATAAACAGTTTTGCTTCTTGCAACATATCTATGCTGGTCTCAAGCCTGGTGGCCGTGCTGCGGCAGTTTTTCCAGACAATGTGTTATTTGACAGCAATCTGGGTAAGCAGATTCGCACTGAATTGATGGAAAAGTGCAACCTACATACGATTCTCCGTCTACCAAGTGGTATTTTTTATGCTCCAGGTGTTAAGACTAACGTGCTGTTTTTCACTCGTGGCAAGAAAGAAAAGAGTAATACTCAAGAAGTTTGGGTGTACGATCTGCGTGCTAACATATCGCAGTTTGGCAAGCGCACTCAACTGACACGTAAGCACTTTGCTGAGTTTGAAATTGCTTTTGGCGATGACCCTCTTGGTAGCCCTGTAAGTCTTGCCAAGCGGTTAGATACTGGCGAGGAAGGACGTTTTAGAAGATTTACCCGCGATTGGATCGCCGAGCGTTGTGACAACTTGGATATTGCTTGGCTCAAGGATGAAAACGAAGAGAACAAAAGCAAACTTACCGAACCAGATTTGCTTGTACAAGAAGCGATGAGTGAACTGGAAGCTGCTCTGGCAGAATTACAGGAAATTCTGGAGGAGTTGGGTGAGGAGATTGAAGCATGAGTGAGCTTCCAGATGGATGGATCATGGTTCCGCTTGAGGATCTCGGCTACTGGGGTAGCGGAGGAACCCCAAAGAGAACTAATCCACGTTTCTATGTGAACGGGACGATCCCGTGGCTTGTAATTGGAGATTTAAATGACGGAATAGTTACGTATGCTCAAACCCGAATTACTGAGGAGGGACTACTTAATAGCTCAGCACGACTTTTACCACCAAAAACATTGCTAGTTGCTATGTACGGTTCTATCGGCAAACTTGGCATTACTGGTATCACATGTGCAACAAATCAGGCGATCGCATTTTGCCGTACATATCAAGAAGTTATAGAACTGCACTACTTATTCTATGCACTCAAAAACTCTAGGGACGCATTGGTTGCTAAAGGGCAAGGAGGAGCGCAACAGAACATCAGCCAAACTATTCTAAAGGCGCATCAGATTCCGCTCGCCCCCCTCAACGAACAAAAACGCATCGCCGATAAGCTCGATGTCCTGCTGACGCGGGTAGATGCCTGTCAAGAGAGACTGGAGCGCATTCCCCCCATCCTCAAACGCTTCCGCCAAGCCGTACTTACAGCAGCAACATCAGGTCAACTAACTGAGGATTGGCGAGAACAGCGTGGTATTCAAGAAGTGGAATGGGAAACAACAGTCCTTGGGAGTATTGGTTCCGTGACAGGTGGCTTGATCAAGAATACTAAGCGTTTAGCTTTCACGCTGCGTAAGCCTTATCTAAGAGTGGCTAACATTTATGCAAACAGACTTGAATTAGATGATGTTGCAGAAATTGGGCTAACACAAGCAGAATTTCAGAAAACCCTCTTACTCAAAGGTGATCTTTTGATCGTTGAAGGTAATGGCAGTCTGGATCAAATTGGTCGCGCAGCGATATGGAATGAAGACATCTCAGATTGTGTACATCAAAATCACCTCATTCGCTGGCGGTCAAATGGAAATATGCTTCCTAAATTTGCTCTCTTCTGGCTTCTATCACCAGAAGGTCGAGCTTCATTAGTCGAATTAGCAAGTACAACTACTGGCCTTTACAATCTGAGTATCTCAAAGATTACTTCCATCCCTGTGAGAGTACCACCCCTGGACGAACAACACGAAATTGTCCATTGTGTTGAAAACTTGTTTGCTTACGCTGATCGTATCGAAGCTCTCAATCAAGCTACCCACGCTAAGGTCGAACGTCTGACATCCACACTCTTGGCTAAAGCCTTGCGCGGCGAACTAGTACCTCAAGATCCAAACGATGAACCAGCATTGATGCTGTTGGAGCGGATTCGTACTGAACGAGCAGCACAACCCGTCAAAGCTAAGAGAGACATGACTTCTAGAAAACCACCCATGACCAAAATGACCAAGGAATCTGTTAAGGAAGCAATTCGGCAATTACCTAAGGACAAGTTTTCATTCGATGAACTGCGTGAAAACCTCACTGGTGATTATGACTTACTAAAGGATATCCTGTTTACACTCCTCAGTGAAGCCGAGCCGATTCTTACCCAGGTCTTCGATCAACAGGAGCGAGCAATGCGTTTTTTTCGGGCACGTAAATGAAGCTTTTAAGGGTTCGCATCATTTCTGCTAAAACTTGCGGGAGGCTACTTGATGGACTGAACTTACAGTTACGAAGTCCATTTAGTGGCTATTCTGGGTTTGATCCTTTATGTCTTATTGGGCCGAATGGCGCAGGAAAATCTCAATTCTTACAAGTGCTAACAGAAATTTTTCAGTCTGTGTTTCACAGATGCATTCCCGATGAAGAACGTGTCGAAGGAAATCCCGACTTGCTATTCGAGCTTGAGTACCTCATTCACCCAGAAGATGAGCAGCTACCTGTCCGTGTTCGCATTTCACGGAGAGCCAGTGGTAAAAATCGTCCAAGCCTTGTAATCGAGCGAAGAGATGAAGATGAATACGACTGGATAGAATGTGACCTCAACGCTCCTGAAACCCGTACACTTTTGCCTCAAAAGATTGTTGGCTACACGTCAGGCGATAATGAAACGCTCAGTTTGCCGTTCCTCTTAAGTCGCAGCGGTTACGCGAAGGATGTAACCGAAAGTGCATTACACGAGCCAAAACGCGTTCCCGATACTCGGCTAATGCTGATTGACTATGGAACGCACCTTGAAGTTTTTGTAGCAAATCTCCTGTTGGGTGATGCTTCCCAGTGGGATTTTCTGCTACAGGATGCAAAACTGCAAAACCTGCACTCATTTCGTTGCATAGTCCAACTTGCACACAGTGCAGCCCCGAAGATTCCAAGTAGGAGAGGCTCACAAAGTACGCGAAAAGGAATACAACTTACTAAGGAACTGGAAGATTATCTCGATCAGCTCAAACGTTGCGCTACCTGCTACACCTATGACGATAAAACAGAGACTTATACCTTTGACTATTGGATAAATGACCAGACAAGAGAAGCGTTTCGCTCGTTTTGGAACAACACGCTTGATTTGTACTCGTCATTCCACAAGTTCGCAATGTTAAACGACTTGGTACTTCCTAAGAAGACCCGCGAGCGGTTTCGGAAAGACACCAAATCCAGAAGGTTTGCTTCACGTCTTCCTGAGCCTCAAGATGAAGATAAGGTTTTCCGATTTGAACGGGTTATGTTTACTGCCCAAAGAACTGGTAAAGAAGTAGATTATGTATCACTTTCCGATGGGGAACATCAGCTTGGGCAGATTCTTGGAACATTTTGTATGTTGTCGTTTCCTAATGTACTCTTCCTGCTTGATGAGCCTGAGTCGCATTTTAATCCGCTATGGCGGGTGAAGTTCATTTCACGCATATTGGATCTTCCTACTACACATGGCGATCGCAGAGAATCTGCTAAAGCTACTGAACAAGAGTGCTTACTAACAACACACTCGCCTTTCGTCCCCTCAGATATGCATAGAGACAAAGTTTTTATTTTTAGCAAAGACGAAGAAGGGAAGATTCAAGTCCAAAATCCCAATATTGAGACATTTGGCACTACATTCGACACAATCATTGAGGAATGCTTTAACGTTCGCCCGCCTATGTCACAAGTTCCTCATGATGAGATTAAAAGGCTTATGGAAAGTGAAAATCCCGAAGAGATTAAGGCAGGGATGCAGCATCTGGGTGATTCTGTCGAGAAAGCATTTCTTGTTGATCGAATGTTGCAGCTAAGAAATAGGGATGAGGTGTAGGATGCTGTTTGGGTATCCTGTTTCGGCAACAGCAGAAAATTGGCTTCACGAATGCTTACGCGAGATTCTGTGTTCAATTCATACAAGCCTAAAAGCAGCAGCAACTCTGCCAGCATGGCCTCAAATTATTCCAGCGCGATACCGAAAAAGGCTGGAAAAACGCCGAGGGCTGGAAGATAGGTTGAATAATTACAAGACAGCTCTAGAAAAGCTTACCACCGCAGAACAGAACCGAATTCTTCAAGCATTCCATGACCAAAATCAGATTGATCTTCTCTTGTCTTGCCAATTAAACTGTGAAGCTATCGGTGATTTGCCAGAAGCCATTCATGAGCCAGTAAAAAAACTTTTTGAATTTGGGTTTGAACTACTAACAAAACTAGAAATCCGCGATAAGCACTACAACACGATTTATCATGCTGCTCCCTCTCATACATGTCCTTTCTGCGGATGTGAGAACTTTGATGCACCAGAAGCACCCCGTGAAGCATTGGATCACTACCTTGCAGAAAGTAAATACCCGTTTGCAGCTTCAAATTTGCGTAACCTCGTGCCAATGGGAAATAAATGCAACTCAAGCTACAAGCGTGCCGAGGATATTCTCATTAAAAAAGATGGTACTCGTCGCAAGTCGTTTGACCCATATAATTGTACAGGAATCAGCCTCTCTCTCAAAAATAGTCAACCTTTTGCTGGTAAACTTACGCCAATTGGTCAAATACCAAGATGGCAAATTGAGTTTGAGCCGAACACTGAAGAGGTAATCACTTGGGATGAGGTGTTCTACATTCGGGAACGATATGAAAGAGACGTACTAAACCCGAAATTCAAGAGTTGGCTGGATGATTTTAAGCATTGGTGTAAATCTGCCAATATAGCTCCAAGTTCTGACCAAGAATTGCTGGATGGGATCAATCGTTATGCAACTTTATATGAAAAGATGGGGATTAGCGATCGCGCGTTCTTAAAAGCCGCTGTATTCCGAATGTTGCACACACATTGCCAGCAGGGTGATCAACGACTTATTTCATTGATCATGAATATTGTGAACCCAGGACAAACCAATTTGCGGCAAGCCCCATAAACTAAATTAATTTTGACGCGATCGCTTTCATCCTAAATCCTCATAGTTTGTAAACTGTAGTAGCTCAGAAATTTGTATTTTGTTTACTGCTATAGCTATTGTATGACCAACAAGGATGAAAAAGAAACAAGAATTTATATTTATATTGAGGACGTTGTATCTGTTGCCTGGAATAAAGATAGAGGAACAGTTTTAAAGCGATTACGTGGAAAAAAATCACGTCAGAAGCTAGCTGATGAAATTGCTACCAGAGGCGGTGAGTGTTCGCATCAAAATTTAAAAAAATTGGAGTATGGTGAGTCTGAAAGCGTTTCTTTGAAAGTATTAGAGGCTATTTGTACTGCATTAGAAATATCAATAAGCAATTTTTTAAGCACAGTCAAAGTGACAAATTAAAGTTTTAAACACATTTGTTCTTTTTAGCTACTATAGTAACTAATATATTGATGTACTCAAAAAGGCGATCGCCCTCCGCCAAGAGAAATGCGATCGCCTTTTGTTCAACCCCGTTAATGAGGTCACTCATGATGATTGTACAAGATGACTTTAGCAACTCAGCCTTAGCTGAATCAGAGTTTGAGGAATATATTGACCAGCTTGCCGACCCAGTAGCACCAGAAATTGAAATTGACTCAGTACTAGATGATTTTGGTGAACTGTATCGAGTCTGGAATGGTTCTCAACTACTTGGCACTTTCTACCAAAATCTAGAGGAAAAATGGATAGCACAACCCTGTAATAGCCATGATAGGCCATGTTGTGATAGTCCTTTAGCAGCACAAATAATCATCATCGCTGTTAATGGTTTATTGGTAGCCGACGCAGCATAACACAAAGCATTTATTCCATCACTTGGAGATGTGATTCAGTTCACGTCTCTTTCTTATGTAGTGGAATAATTTGGTTTAACGTACTCTCTGTAGTCAACTTGCTTGTCAGCAAAAACATCGAATAAAACGGTCGAACAATTTTGTAACCCTTTCCTCATAAAGGTTTGGGATACTTAAATAAGTTCAAGATTAAGTTAAAAAGTTCTACTACAGCAAAAATTTATGCGATTGCATTTTTGATATTTGGTAATCAAGCTGACTCTAACTCTTCTATGCTTATTATCGAATTTCACCTTCTGCTTTACCAAAGTTAATTTTCGTTCCCCTAGTAGGAATTACACTACGCCCTGGTGCTGCATCTTTAACCGTACAATCAAAGGTTGGCGGAAGTTGCTGAAGGAATAACCCAACTTTATCAAGCCACGAATTCTGAAGTTTGAGCAACGCCTAACGGCATAAAGCCACGATTCGCAGCAAAGGCTAAAACCCTTGAGTGATGAAGGCTCACTCACAATTTTACAAGTACCCCTCAGCCGGAGATCCCAAAAAGACAAAACTTATCAATTTCTTGTATTTCTTCAACCTCTAAAACTCAATCCCCCTAACTCTCTGAAGAAACACTTTGCGTAAGGCTTATGTAGCAAGGGTTGAAAAGAATGGAGTATTTTGCGTATCTTGCGAAATTGGCACAAGTTCAAGGCCGAGAGCATGAGCTTTATTCCTGAGATTCTTAAGAACTTGTTCT
>NZ_JAVRBR020000141.1:0-11709 GCF_034531165.2 Dendronalium sp. ChiSLP03b
AATAAAGACGCTTATTTGTATGGCCCCGTCTGCGTTGAGGAAACCATGCGAGGTCAAGGTATCGCAAAGGCAATGTTTGCTAAGTTAAAAAACTTCTTGCCACAGCGTCAAGGAATACTGTTTATCAAAGCTCATAATGAACCATCCATTCGCGCTCATCGAAAGATGGGGATGTGCCAGATGGCAGAGTTCACGCATGAAGATACGAGGTTTTTGGTGTTTGCCTATGAAGGCTAAGTCAGACGTAGGCAAAGCCCACCGCAGGTATCGCTCAGAGATTAAAGGCAAGTCCCTGGCGTATGGAAAAACTGAAGATGGCGGAACAATGGCGCGAAAATCCTGGGGTTGAGTTTCTGATGGAGTGTTGGGCTGATGACCCTGCTTTGAGGATTTTTATCAAGAAACTGGTGGCGAAGTGTCCGCAGTGGGGTATCGTCTGTATGGATGGGATGCTGGTGAATTGGAAAGCAGAATGAGCAGCAATAATCTGCAATTACTTTTGTGTCATGTCGGACTGGAGGGAACGGAAGGCTCATATAGAATCTTGGGAAGCGCAAGTGTGAATGGGGGAATAAGTGAGTAAGGCTGGAGTGATCGCTTTCTATACTAATGTGAATTTTGCGTGGATAACAATTGTATAATCAATCTTACTAACTCCTCTGGCTCTACTGGCTTTGTAATGTATTCTTGAAAGCCTGCTGCTATTATCTGCTCTTTATCTGTGTTTCCAACATAAGCAGTAAGGGCGATAGCAGGAATTTGTCCTCCTTGCCGTGGTGGTATAGCTCTAATTTGACGAATTAGGTTATAACCATCCATTCCTGGGATTGCTATATCAGTTAGTAATATATCTGGCTGAAATTGTAGAATTAATGCTAGTGCTTCCTGGGTTGAGGCGGCGATGGTGACTATTGCTCCCTGGTGTTCTAACAAAAATGCAATAAATTCTCGTGTGTCAACATCATCATCCACAATTAACACCTTAACCCTCTCTAACGTTGTAACCAGTTGGGACTGAGATTTGTCTGTATGCGATTGCAAGGGGGCTGGTATCAGCGGTAGCGTGACAGTAAAAGTTGCTCCTAGCCCTTCTCCTTGACTATCTCCTATTACACTACCGCCATGCAACTCTACTATATGACGAACTCTTGCTAAACCCAGCCCTAGTCCACCAAATTTTCTAGTAGTGCTGCTATCTTGTTGACGGAAGTATTCAAATAAATGGCTTATGAACTCCGGGCTAATACCTACACCTATATCACTGATTTGAATTACTGCATCAGAAGCAACCTGTTTTAAGGTAACTTCTATCCTTCCAGGATACGGTGTAAACTTTATGGCATTATTAAGTAGTTCCGATACAACCTGGTGTAAGCGGTCAAAATCACCTAAAACTTGACCTAAATCAAAATTAATGCTTGTTTGGATTTGGATAGATTTAGCTTCTGCTGCCAAATGTATTGTATCTAAAGATACTTCAATTATTTTTTGTAAGTCTACAGGTTTTACGTTCAGATGTAGCTTACCTTGCATAAAACGAGAAACATCTAGTAAGCTTTCAATCAAATGATTTTGTAACTTAGCATTACGCTCAATGCTAGCCAAAGCTGAGGCAGTTTGAGCTTCATCTAGTTTTTTAATTTGCAATAACCTTGACCAGCCGAGTATGGGATTGAGAGGTAAATGCAACTCATGTGAGAGAATTGCCAAGAATTCATCTTTAAGGCGGTTGGCTGTTTCAGCTTCATTACGGGCTACTTGTTCTAATTGCAAAATACGAGTACGTTCTATTTCCAATTCTTTTCGATCATTAATATCTGTACAACTACCAACCCAATTTACTACACGCTCTTGTATATCTTTTACTGATATACACAAAATTAAATGCCAGCGATATGCGCCATCTGCTCGACGCATTCGCACTTCTGCTTGATAGGAAATACTGTCCTGTCGAGCTATTGCCCAATTGTGATCTAACCAGTGCATATCATCTGGATGAATTACAGCTTGCCAGCCTTCATTTTGCACTTGTGCAAGTGTTAGCCCAGTGTAAACAAGCCAACGTTGATTAATATAAATGAATACTCCTTTTGTATCAATTGTCCAAATTAATTGGGGAATGGCTTCAGCTAATAAATGATAGCGCAATTCACTCTTTTCCAGTTCTGATTTTGTTTGTTCGAGTAGTCTCAAATATGACAGTTCAACTTCTTGACCGGCTAATTCAGCTTCTTGACTAGCTACTAGGAAATGATAATCGAGATCGCTTAAACTTCTGTTTCCCTTCCATTGAAAAGCATCTCTTAATGCTTTTCCTCGCAACAACCACGATTGATCGTTACAATTTGAATTATGCCATGCTAATAAAGCCTCAGAGTATGGTCGTAATTTAGTTAATTCTTGCTCAACCCATTTTTGATTAAAGACCGAATCGTAAATACAGTTATAAATTTTTAGGCTTCCTTGTTGTTTTACTACCAAGCCAGATAGTCCTAATTCTACTTGTTCCTGACTATTGTTTTCTACTATTTCTCCTTTTTCCAAAATTTCTTGATAAAGCCCCAACAGTCTTACTGCACGCTGCTGATTATTGATAACGCGATCGCGTATCGTCCGTAAATGTTCAGGTTCATCTTGTGATTCCCAATTTTCGATAATCCGTGACTTGACAACTTGTTCTACTAAATGAGGGGTTTGTTGCTCAGATTCCTCTACCATGAACTGACACAATTTTTGAGTCAGAAATGGTTGCCCCCCCGTCCACTGCAAAATCTCCTGCATTATCACTTGGGGATTATTTAATTTACCACGTAGACCCTTCTCTAATGGTTCAGCTTCATGGATTTGAAAACCCTTGAGAGAAATAGCCTGACCAATATTAAACGGAGTGCGCTGTTTATCCTCAATCAAATTACTCGGTGATGCAACCCCCAACAAACAAAAAGTGAGACGTAATAATTCCGGGTTATCAACTCGCTTGTTATAGCAAGCACGAATCAACGCAAAAAAGTCATCTGTAGGAAAATTTAAACTGAGTACGCTATCGATTTCATCAATAAAAATTACGATATTTTCTCTAACTTCAACAAGTAATATCTCTTCCAAAAACTTCCGAAATCGTGTTACTAGTGAGTTTAACTGATTTGCCTCCCACCAATCACCAAAGTCTACATCTAGCTCAAAAGTATCAATGAGTGTATCAATTAAATCTGCATACCATTGTTCGGGCGGGACATTCTGAATTCCGCCAGCGGATAAGTCTACGGCAGCACACTGTACACCTTCCTCTCTCAATCTCTGCATAGTCCGCACACGCAAACTAGACTTACCACTTTGACGCGAATTCAATACGTAACAAAACTTTCCTGCCTTCAATCCTTCATACAAAACTGTGCATCAGCTTCTCTCGTGACGTAGGTGCTGGCATTTTCAGGTAGACTTCCAGAAAATATGTACTGGTCAACCACGATTTACCTACTCCAAACGAGTTGAGAAATACTGACGATACAAATCATAACTAGGAACACAATCATTACTAACAAGTTTCACTAACCCCAAGCTGTGCAATTTAAATGCAATTTCAGTATCTAGCCTGACAGGTATTTCATTCATCACTACTCTTTTATACCCTATCTCAAGCTGAGGATTATGTTGTAAATACCACAGTTGTTGTCGCAGGTGGTCGCTGAAAATTCCCTGCTCTGTTGGTGCAAGCCTCAACAGTTCTTCTAACGTCGTCTGCTGGCTTTCCAGGTGAGCGATCGCCTGGAAAGCCAGATAAGGATGTCCACCAACCATCCCCATCAACCCATTTAAGCCCTGTTCTCCAAGCGTATCTAAACCTTGTTGTTTGGAAAGGTCTAATACTTGTTGCTCGTTAAATTCAGGTAACTCAATGGCCAACCCAACATTAAATGGGGAGTGATTTGTGTCGAGGGAAGGATAAGATTCAGTAGAGTGAACCATTACAAGGCGCAGTTTCTTCCAGATGTTACCAATCTTGTTACCTTGCTTGGCTGCTTCATACCATCCACGTAGCAATAAGCAGAATTGAGGGAAAATATCTGGATAATTAAACAGTCGCTCAAAGTTATCTATTGCTAGAACTAAGGGTGTATCTGTAACCGATAGTAAATATTTTTGAAAATAGCGGGTACAGTTTTTGTTGAGTCCAAACACTTCTTGCCAGTGTTTGTCTAGCTGGGGTTCTAATTCCAGGCTATCAGCAACATCAACGCACAGCCATTGCAAGAATGTTTTTAGATTAGCCAGAATGTCAGCATCAGCTAGTTTCAAATCGAGCTTTGCTGTTTGATAATCCTGCGCTCTAGCATGGTCTAATATTTTCTCTAGCAAAAGAGTTTTGCCCATTCTCTGAGGGGCTTTGATACGGATTAACGCCCCTGGTTGCACAATTGCGTTGTAGCATTTGTCTTCAATGGGCGGACGTTCGATATATATGTCTGCACCTGCATCTAGTTCAGAGTTTTCGTTAGCTTGCAACTGCCGTTCAACTGCATCCAATTTGTCAGCAATCTCTCTGAGTGTGCGTTCTTCTAGCTGAAGCTGCTGTTCGTATTGAAACTTGCGTGATGGGTCTGTTTCAATCACCCATGAGGTTCTTATGCTTGCTACTTTTTGGCTTTGCAGGGTGTATGCTTTTTCAAGTGAATCTTTTTCAAAGAGCGATCGCTGTCGTTGATTCTGTGACTGGGCTGAGTTATCCGATGCTACCGTCTGCTGCCCAAGGTGAATATTGTAGATATCGCCGCCAACTCGCCCAGCATTCACTGTATCGGCATTGATTAACCCGCCGCCAAATTGGGCATTGCGTAAGTCGTTGTTGACTTGCTTTGGCTTTTGTGAGTCCGGCATGGGTTAGGCTTGAGCAGGTTTAAGCGATATTGTTGTAAATAATATCACCATTGTTTTTTAGGTCAACAAATGCAAATTCTTTCTTAATCTCGCTTGAACTCCATTTGGGCAAAGTGGTCTTGCAGCAGTTTGTGGATGAAGCGATAGCGGCCACCGACGCGCTGGAGGAATAATCGCTCGGTGCAGTAGTCGAGGAAACGGGCGTAGTTCCAGGGGATGTAGCCGTTGAAGTAGAGGATGAGGCGTAGGGTGAAGTGTTTAATCACGGGTGTTCCACTTCTAGGTATCCCTACCAATAATGCCAAAAATAATCCCGATACTAAGCTAAAAATTAAACTATTATTGGTATGTAGAATTTGTTGAATTAAAAATATTAGTATTGCAGAAAGTAGAAAAACAAATGTTGATAATTTTACAGTATTTTTAGCTGATTGCCAAACACCTTGATTAGAAATAATTTTATTTTCAATTTCTATACCTCGAAAACAGTAAACTAGTCCAAAAATTAACCCAAAAACTATTACAATATTTACTAAAAAATTTTGCTGTAAAAGTCTTTCAATGTTATTAGTAAAAACCAGTCCAAATTTTCCAAAAATTGAACCTATAATTAATCCAAATATGAAACCCATTAGAAAATTTTTAAAAGAAAAAACTAGAGCTTCAATCGTTTTAATTTTATCCCCTATTAGCCCTGATATTATCCCAAAAATTAATCCATATATTAATCCGGAAAATGGCTCTAAATTCGTTTTCAAAATTGGCACTGACTTGTCAATCAGCCCAAATAATAGACCAATTATTACTCCATAAATTAGCCATTTTATAATTTTTATATTTAAAAATTTAAGCCTAATTAAAGTAATCTTATCGATTTTTATATCTATTGATTCACCAAATAATCCATTAATAATTCCAACAAGCAGTCCAATAATCAGTCCATACTTCAATCCAACAACCAATCCATGTTCCAACCAATAATTCAGCCCAACAATCACACCCTTCTTTATGCTAATAATCAACATGGCAATTAGCCAATAAATCATCCCAATAATCAATACAGAAACTAGTGTTTGTATAACTTCCCAGATAATTAAACTATAAATAATTTTAGAAATTTTATCTTTTAATAGACTAGGTTGCATTTCTTCAATCAAAAACTCTGTTTTCGATTCTTGCTGCATTTGTTGAGCAAACCAAATCAGCCATATTCGCGTTTGTTTAGCATTAGGATGTTTGTTGTTTAAATATGTTCTACTATTAATGTTCCGTATCAACATTTGCCCTATATAGGCATCTAGCAAATACTGGATCCTATCTGCTGTAGAGTTCAAATGTTGCCATTCTTCAACAGATATCTCATGAGATACTAAAACAGTAATGCTAAGTAATAAGGGAGTTTTAACTAACTCTAACAAATCTAAATCACTATGAATTGTATCCCAAAGTTCTGGATATTGGATAGCGATTAGATAATTATAAATCTGATTATTTGTTAAAGGTTGCAAGTAGATAGCACAGTTAAGTTGTAATTGAGTATTGTAGTTACCATATTCCTCAATTCGACTACAAACAACTAAATAATGTGGTCTATTCTCAGCATTTAAAAAATGATTAATTTTGTGAACGCAAAGCTCTTGACGCTGTGGCTCAATTTCATCTAGACTGTCCAGTAATGGTAATAATTGTTGATTATTTACCCACTCTTTGCCAAGCTTTTTTGAAACACCATACTTAGATTTGAGTTCTGCCACCAACCATTCAGCTATAGATTGGTGGTCGTCTTTCCAAGAAGACAAGTTGAATAAAACAGGAACGGGATAATCAGGCTGTTTTTCGGCACGTTTAATTAATTCTTGAGCCAGTTCTAATTGTGTGGTGGTTTTACCTGACCCTGGCGCACCCAATATTAACAGCTTCCCTGCAACTTCTTGGGAATCAAAAATTTCTAAAATTGTTGTCGTGTCTGGGAGAGGTTCAGCTGGCTTTAAACCAATTTTTATTTCTGCATCCCAAGGGCGTTTTACCTGTTGCGGTTGCGACTCTTTACCTAAATTAATCAACACAGCATTGTGGAGAGATTGCCTTAACCGTGCAGTCACTTCTTCCTTAACTGCCGCTAATAGTATCCTTTCATTCTTTGGTCGAGCAGGATTTCCTACTGGTGTCGTCTGCTGTCCTAAGAAAAAATTCCAGATATCGCCGCCAATTCTCTGAGCGTTTACATTCTCAGCATTTATAAACCCACCACCAAACTGGGCATTGCTTAAGTCGTTGTTATTGACTTGCTTCGGGTCTTGAGGGTCTGACATGGGTCATCTTGGGAAGTCTTCAGTGTCGTTGTTTTGAATGTTACCACCGATTTGCTGTGCATCAACACTGGTAGCATCCACTATGCCACCAGCAAACTGTGAGTTAGGTTGGTAGTAAATTGAGACTTTATCACCAGTTTGAGCTAGTAACTTATTTTGCTGGTTAATTGTGGAAAATAGCTGGTTGATTATTTTCTCTTTATCTTCCAGCCTACCTTGGTACTGTGCTTCCAATGCTTTAACCGCAAATTCATATCCCTGCATGAACTCGCTCTCGATTTTGGCTTTGTCTGCATCAGGGGCAACAGCTACTCTGACTAAAATAACGCCATCGCCTTTCTTCTCAATACTTTGGACATCCAATTGTGCGCCTTGGTTTTCGACTTCTACTTTTTTGAAGGAGTACGCAAAAGCATCCCAATCAATACCATTGCGGAAAATTAGATCAATAGTCTCGAAAGTTTTTTGAAATACATCATTAAATTCACCTGTTTTAAAAGAACCGTTATGGGGTCTTCTTTCTTTATGATCTAGTTCAAGATATACATAATCACATTGAACATCTGTAAAATTTGTATCAGGACTAATCCCCCAATTTTTAATACAGACTCCAGTTAAAGTAGCTTTATAAAAATCCGTAGCAATTGCTTGTGCTTCAGATAAGTTAGAATATTGGAGATTAGCTTTGTGTAACAAACTCCTACTTAGATCCGCTCCACCTAAATTAGCATTAGTCAAGTCTACTCCTACTAAATTAAGATTACTCAGATCCATATCACAATAATCTTTATTTTTACCATTCCGACTCGCACATAATCTTATAATTTTAGGATCGATTGAAAACTTAGCTTCAGATATATTTGTGCCTAGGTTTGCTCTATTCCAATCAACATAAGTTAATATTGCATCTGAAAAATCAGTTCCCTTAAGAACTGCATCAGTAAATTTTGAATTAGTTAAATTTGCTTTGTTGAAATAAGTTCCAGTCGCTGATTTTTTGAAGCTATCAATAAATTTTATTGAGATATAACCAATAATTAAAAACCAAATAATAGAACTAATACTTAATGCAACAATCTCAACCTTGTTATAGCTGTGTTCAATCAAAGCTTTTTGCCAACTAAATGCAAAATCACTACTATCAAACATTAATAATGTAAGTAAGCTTCCATTGATAAAAGTAAAATTTATAAGTTGTTTAGTAGTCCGTCCTGCTTTAACTTTTTCAAAATTAGCTTCTACTAATATAGTTGAACTAAAATCACAACCTTGAATATTACAATTGCTAAAATCTGCACCTGTAAGGTTTTGACCTTTAAAGGAGCGATTTCTTAAATCTTGATTAGTAAATTTGAGGTTACTCACTTGTATCATCATTTAGAAAGAGAAAACGGCTCTTGCTTTACTTGTACATAACACAATAATCAATACTAGTGAACCAGCTAACCCCTCTGCTTACCTGTCGCTAACAAACTACTCCGCCTCCTACCACCCATCAATTGAGGCCAACAGAATATTCACTAAAGGATGGTCGATTAATTCCTTAAATGCTTCCGTTCCCCCAGCCTTCAACGCACCAATCACCCGTGCTTTCAATGTTGGGTTACTTTCAATCTCATCCACAGCCCTAGCTACAACACTCATTTTCTGTGAGGTAGTTGCAGTGGGGTATGTCTGACCTAATTGGTTAAGCATCTGCTGAATTTCTGCTGCGGCTTGGGCGAGGTTCTGCTTTTGTTCGGGGTTGTAGTTGGTGATGTTGCCGCCGATTTGTTGGGCGTTTACAGTTTCGGCATTGACTAGACCGCCACCGAATTGAGCATTTTGCAGGTTGAAGTTGGAGGTTTTGTTACTCACCCTTTGTTGATTATTCTCACCTTGCACATTGTTGATATCGCCGCCAACTGAACCACCAACTGAAAATCCGCCTGGATTATTACTCATAAAACCTACCTGTTCAACGTTTGAATAAAAGCTGGGGCGCTGTAGTGCTGTAACTACCATATTCTGTAAATCAGTAATTCTGCTATCCTTTTCGGCAATGAGTGCTTTAACTTCTTGCTCTGCCAAGGCTTTTAGCTGATTATACGTTGCAAAATACTCGGCACTCAGTTGGGACTTATCTGCTGCGATCGCGGTATTAGCACGGAGCAAAAACTTATTCTCACCCCTTACTTCCATGCCTACAATCCGCAAATCTGCGTCGGGGTTATTCTCTGCCAACCGCTTGAACGAGATGGCGATCGCTCTGGGGTCAACGCCTTGGTTATGGTAGAGGTCGAGCGTGTCGAAGATTGGCTTAATAAAATCCCCAAACTCACCGTCAGCAAACACTTCTTGGCGATTGTCAGGTTTGCGGTGCGGGTCTGGGTTATCAGGGGTGGGCAGGCGCATATAAACGTATTTGCAGCGTACTCCATTAAATTTGGTGTCAGTGGTAATATTCCAATCTTCGATGTATGCACCAGTAAGAGTCGCGCCTGTAAAGTCTGTGCCGTCCAGTTGGGTTTGTACTAGCTTGGCTCTGGTCAAATCTGCGTCTTGGAGGTTGGCGTGGCTCAAGTCTGCACCGATGAAACTGGCATCTACTAAGTTTGCTCCTAGTAAATTAACTCCCCGCAGGTTTTGATGGTCAAAATTTTGAGCTTGTCCAAGTCTTGTCGTGACTAGCTTTCGTACTGGTGGCTGTTCCAGATAAGTATTGTCAAAACGAGCAATATCAAACTTTTTGACATTAAACCAACAAGTACGAGTCATATTAGCTTTTAAAAGATTTACACTCTTAAGCGTTGCCCCAGTAAAATTCGCATCTGTTAAGTCACTCTCTTGAAAACGAGTTCCATCGCCGATCCCAAATAAGATTGCAAAAGTCCGAATCAAGTCATACTTTTGCTCTCCTGCTAGAGCTTGTCGGCTTATGAAAACTGATAATGCAACCTCTGCTATAGTTACAATCATAACCACAGCTAATAATTCTGGTTGCGTTTTCCCAGCGGCTACAGGAAAATATAAAGCTGCAATTGCTGATGATACCGATGTGATATTTACAGCTTTTTTACCTACAGCCGCAGCTATAGTTACTGCTACAGTTAAAACTAAAATAGCTACTATGCTAGTTGCAAAAGGCATCATTCTGCTAAAAGTTGCTAACAAAGCTATAGCTACTGCGGCAACAAACAAGCCTTGACGGATAAATAAGTAACTAAAAAAGAACCCTAATATTACCAATACCAACACTCCAATTGGGTCTTTGTTGGTAGTAAGCAAAGATATGGTGTCAATAGTGAAGTAGGGTAAAAATAAACCTGCTAGTATTGCAAACAATAATGCAGTAGTTAATAAAGCTATTAATCCACCCCACCTTAGCCCAGCCTGAGCATGATTAAAGTTAGCGTCCCTCAAATTAGCCCCGGTAAAATCTACTCCTCGAATATCTGCATAACTAAAGTTAGCCCCAGCCAAGTCTTGACCTTTAAATGAACGACCTCTGAGATTCTGGTGTGAGAAGTCTTGGGGCATGGCAGGGCTAGTGAAAGCAAGGGTTGAAGCTAGATACAGCTTGAGTATGCGCTTTTACGGAGTGTAGCACAAGTTTTTGTCATGAAGGGTAAACAAACGGAAGCTATTGCGGCTGTAGTGAATTTCTGCGCTTGGGCGATCGCTTAGAACAATAAGTCCTTAAAATCCTTTTAAGGTTTTCCGTGAGGTTTTTTTAACCTATTGCCAGTAGTGTAAAAATTCTAGCACTTTAACTTAACTTGTTGACTAATATCTGAGAGTATAGGTATTTTGTCAGGTTTGAAGAGAAACTCTACTCTTAATCAAAGTATCAAACCCTCAAATCAAATCGAAAGTTACCATGAACAAACAATCATTTAACTACAAATTCTCAATTATTCCTTTATTAGGTGCAATAATAGTTAGCAACGGATTTTTCTTTAAAGTATCGGCTCAAGACATTTCTGCTCCACAAACTACTGATTCTGTTGGTGTTACTGTCGAGAATCAAGAGTTTCCGCAGTGGGGATATTACACAGTGCGAAGGGATTTACGCAGATGCGCTTCTCCAATATGCGGGGGATATTTCATCAAGCAAGTTAACTTGAAAGCTACTCCTTGCGTTGATGGGGTTTTTCGCTCAGAATGCTATGTGTCTGCAATTGATTGGAGTTCCTTAAAAGTATCACCATCAGAACTGGCAAAAATCCAAAATGATGATGGTAGCCGTCTGCTCCTTAGAGGTAACATAGTGCCAGTGACATTTCCCGGATTCGGTGAGTTTGGGAATTTGAGAGTAAAAGAAGCCTTCTATGCCGCTACAGCTGCCCCAGCAAAAGGTACTTTTGTGGGATTAAAAGACAATGGCATTCGCTGTATCACTACTCCTTGTTTCTCCACAAATCAACTGGTTTTGAATAAACCGAGGATTTCTCAAGTCTCGTCAATCGATTTGAGTCAAACGGGTGCAACGCAAAAACAACTTGACGCAGCAACAAGCGAAATTTTTGGTAAAGGTTTGATT
>NZ_JAVRBR020000142.1:0-82347 GCF_034531165.2 Dendronalium sp. ChiSLP03b
CCAATCGCTGAAAGCCTTTCGAGGCTTTAATTTCTAAGTTTTGGCTATAAATTTTAGTTACTGTTAGAAAATAAAGGCTCAAAGCTTGACTCAATCAAAGTTTCAGAATCTTGCTTCGATTATTGTTTTCCGAGAGTGACAAAAGAAAGGTATCCTCAGGAAGCCGCTTGCTGTCAGTTCTTATACAATTTATCACATACTGTGTAGATTACTATCTAATTAGTTAAGTTTTGCTTACTTTAGGTTTTTTTGAGTTTTTACATTTTAAGATTTTCTTTAGATTGTTTATAGCTCCACTGTGATACGGAGCAAAAAAAACGACGAGTAGTTGTAATGAGGGTATGTACTGTGAACTATTCAGTATTACGTCATCTTTGGTTTGTAATTGAGCAAACCCAGGCCAGTGTCCTTCTAGGGTTCAGTGATGCAGAACTGATTCAGCAGTTATTGAGACAGGTCGAACAAGATAAGCTACTTACAGGTGAAGAAACCAACACCATGAAAGCTTACATTCATTCCAGAGTCCCATTAATTCGTGACTTGGCTCATGCACGTCTGGCTTAAGATTATTTGTATCTATTTTACGGATGAAACTAAAAGGCGATGTCTGGCAACTAGCTGCTCGTCTACACCACAGTCAATTTGCAGGCGTTCACAAGGAATCCGATCTGAGAGTACAGCACTGGCTATTACATGGGTATGGAATTCCATCTGTGCCTCTTGTGGTGCTTCAAAAAAAAGACGTTGTCCCGGAAATACAACACGCTCAAAGTACCAACCAGGAATATTAGAGATTCGAGCAACCTGAATCTGATTAGTTACGTTAACGTAGCAGCAAAGGATATAGGTAGAACTGTCAGCAGGTGATGAATTCAGCATTTTCAATAAACTAAATGAAATCCTGGTAACGCGACTGGGGAAAATTGAGTAGCTAGCAACTTTGATTGGCTGACTAGTAGGCTTTTATATTTGTAAAATTTTGTACTAAATAACAGTAGACAAGAAATGTAACCATGAATGAGAGGTATAGGTTAGTTAATTAATTATTAACTTATGTAAATAATTATTATACTTTTTTAATATTTTCTCAATGTCTTAATTATTTCTTTAGAGTCTGGTATGATTAGATGCAAATCTAATTAGACTTGCATATAACTAGAGTTGCGACTTTTCTTTAAAGTAGTAATGGTGTCGCGCTGATAGGTTCTCAATATCTGTTCCTGTAGCACAGGTAGGTAAAGATTACTTATCCAAAAACTATTGGCTAGTTCTGCATTTCTGTGATGGAGATTTTTTGTAGTAGTTGATTTACATTTGGCCATGTTATACCGCTCATCAACTAGAAACAGAAGAAGACAGAATATGCTCAGACCAGGAATTTCACTTGTACAAGCAGCTAGGTTTTTGGGTGTAGACCAGAGTAGTCTATATATGGCTTTGCAAAAAGGACAAATTCCCACTCGAAGACAAAATGGGCGAACTGTAGTTACTTCAGGTGCCTTAATGGAATATCAAGCTAGAAAACAGATTAATTTTCAACATTGGCGCAATTTCTAGCTGAGTATGGAGTGATGAGGGAAACATAGAGAAATAACTCTCTGTGTCCCCCTTCGGGTGACACTCCTAACGTCGCTACCGCTGACGCTAACGCAGTCACCTGCGGAGGAGCCAGCGCGGCTTGAAAAAGTAGTTTCTTGAAGCGAAAAGAGATATTATTCTGAGCCTTTTGAACTTTTTGAGGTTCGCAAAAGCATCATGGAGTTTCATAAAACCGCAATTGCTAGTTGAGACGCTGACCAAATAGCCATCAGCTCATTCAAAAGCGATGATGATTTGGATATCGTCTTTGAGAGTTAAGGGTAAAACAAGTTTTCCTTGGGGTTTTAATTTTTCTTGCCAAGCGATCGCAATATCCCATACTGCTACCGTAAGGATAATGCGATCGTATGGTACAGTGCTGGGATAACCAAACCTGCCATCAGCACAGATAACTTTTACTTGCTCAAAGCCAGCTTCTGCTAGATGCATTTGAGCAGCTTGGACAATATCTTCATCAATATCAATTGCAATTACTTGACCGCTTTCACCAACAACATGGGCTATGAGTGCAGCATTATAACCAGTTCCTGCACCGATTTCCAAGACGCGATCGCCCCTTTGCAGATCGAGTTGTTCTAACATAATTGCCATCACTGCTGGCTGTGACAAAGAACTTACAGGCTTACCATCTAAATACTTAGTAACAATAGCGTCATCTTTATAGACTTTTTCTGGTAGTATATCTGGTAAAAAAACGTGAGTTCGACGGATAGGAAAGGGCAAAAAGCTTGCTGGAATTACGAAAACATACCATATATTCTGTCTGTGCGTTGTGCCTATCTCAATGGCTTCCTGCATCCACCAAAGGATAAGTAGCACCAACTCCCTTTCGATTGTACTTCGCAAGTTATAATTGCGAATTATTTTACTTTATTTTTACACATTTGGGATGCTCCCGATCTAAAACGTTTTGTTATTTATAAGAGAACTTTTAAAACATCCTCTTAGACAAAAAATATACTCAATTTTTGTATTTAGTTAAGCTATGATACTCTGCAATTTAGTGCAAAGTAAGTAATAAAGCTAATTGAGAATATTATTAAAATGTGAACTTTGATACTTTGGTTGAGCAAAATTCGTAATTGACTTTTTTATTCTCTTCCCAAAGATGTACCCTGAAAGTAGTACCATGGGCAATGGCTAGTAGTTTTCTCGATTGACGGCAAGAGTGGACAAAGTAGGGATAGTCTAGGCAGTAGCTAGTGACAAGTTCCTATTTATCTTTGCAGCACAGTATTAGTGTTATTTAACAGGAATCTCCTTATGGAGCAAGGGTTAAGATTACTTATTCAATTGGTGCTAGAGTTTGCGCCTGTAATTGTATCTCTCATACAAAAGAGAACAGAAGAAAGTTTAGCTACAACTAGTTCCCAATTTCCTAAAGCTATTCAAGAATTTGCCAAATCTGTCAATATTTCAACTAATATAAATACTTATTTGCCAGGAGGACTGGAAAAAGAAAAACTTCTGCAACAGCAATTAGCAATTTATCACCGCGAAACACAATTACAAATAGTCAACCAAAAGAGAGATACAGCACTCAAATTACCAGAAGTTAACAAAATTCTTGATGGCTGGCCTTTAAGGTTATATCCTTCGCAAATTTTAGAGCGTACTAATTATGACCGCAGTCCATTGAAAATTTTTCTAGCTCCTCCACAAGTACAGTTTGATCGATTCGACCATAGGAGTGAAGGAACTTCAGAAATAGAGTTAATATTGGCCGAAGGTTTACGAGAATTTATTAACAAGTATTATTCACTGCAAAGTCCAAGCAGACCCACAGAATTACTAGCTGGAGCTTGGGATAGTAAGCGTTTTCATAGCGAATCTAGTATCAAAGCTTTGTTTGGTGCGTTGAAGACAGAACCGATTTTAATTTTAGAATCAGAAAATGATGGAGATTATCTCAATTTCCGTATAGCTTATTGGGGATTAGGACAAGAAAAATATTACTACAAAACTATTGCTCGTTTACCTTACAGAGAAATTGTTCAGGAATCTGCCAAAAGTCGCGCTTTAGAATGGAAGAAAATTAGAGATGAATTGTTAGCGCTGGGAGAACATTTAGAAGACATTAATCAATTAGGTAGAGATAATGTTTACAATTTAGCAATTTTAGAAAAATCAGAAAAATGGCAAGATAAGGGTATTGATATTAGTAAGTTATCCTTACAATATCAAGTTAATCATCAAGATTTTGAAAAACTTTGCCAAGTATTGATTTCCTGTCACTGTCTAGTTGCTGCTTGGGTAGCAGATGCTTATCATTTAGTGCATTATGATGTACCTCCATTGTTACCAGAGTTGCTACCAGGTATGCTCAAAGATGCACTTGATTTGCAATCAGTGCAAGCAATTGCGACAGGTTACAAACAAGTCTACCAAGCTTTAGAAAACGAGCGACGCTACTGGATTCCAGAATTAGCTTTGCAGCTAGCTCAAAGTTTATCTAATTTACCCGATCGCGCTTGGGCAGACGAACAAATCGAATATTCTATATACACATGGTTGGAACTGCGTCAAGTCTCTCCCCAAGAATTTGCTAATCCCTTAGAGGCGATGCAGTCAGCCATCAAAATAGAAGATGAGGAATATATCCAAAAGTTAAAAGAATATTTTACGGCAGTGGGCGATCGCCAAAATATTCTGAATGTAGACAAACTTTTAGATGCCATTGCCATTCTCAAATACAAACTCACCTTAGAATCCCCAGATATCAGCTACATCCTAGCTGGACATGCAGATCGAGTTGTATCTGTTGCCATTAGTCCTGATAGTGAAATTTTAGTCAGCGGATGTGCAGATAAAACCATCAATGTCTGGCAGATTAACACTGGTACTCTTATCCGTACTCTTGCAGGAAATATCGGAGAAGTTTCATCCGTTGCCGTCAGTCCCGATGGTAATTTCCTCGTCGTTGGCAGCTGCGAACACCCCAGAAGTAATGTCCAAGTTTGGCATTTGAAAACAGGCAAATTACTCCACACACTCTTAGGGCATCAAAA
Source organism: Dendronalium sp. ChiSLP03b (assembly GCF_034531165.2). NCBI lineage: Bacteria > Bacillati > Cyanobacteriota > Cyanophyceae > Nostocales > Nostocaceae > Dendronalium > Dendronalium sp. ChiSLP03b. Next base: position 4,608 of record NZ_JAVRBR020000142.1, read on the forward strand.
ACCAGTCAATGTCGTAGCAATTAGCCCAGATGGGCAGATTCTCGCTAGTGGCAGTAATAAAATTAAAATTTGGCATCTTTACAAAGGCGATCGCATTTGTACTCTGTGGCATTCATCCGCTGTTCATGCCGTAGCTATCAACCCCGACGCTACCATCCTTGCCAGTGGCAGTTCTGATACCAAAATCAGGTTGTGGAACCCACGCACCGGCGATCCGTTACGCACGCTCAACGGTCACGACGGAGAGATCAAATCAATTGCCATGAGTCCTGATGGACAACTCCTCTTTAGCGGCAGTGCCGACACAACCATCAGAATTTGGCATCTCATCACAGGTAAACTTCTTTATACTCTGACTGGTCACGTCAACGAAGTGAAATCCTTAGCTGTTAGTGCCGATGGACAAACCCTATTTAGTGGTAGTGCCGATAAAACAGTCAAAATTTGGCGGCTTTCTACAGGTGAACTGTTGCAAACACTCACTGGACATTCACAAACGGTGAATTCTGTTGCCCTTAGTCCAAACGGTAAGTTTCTCGCCAGTGGAAGTTCTGATAAAACCATCAGAATGTGGCAAATACAGCACTTTTCATCTAAATGAAGTACATTACCCCACCCGCCCTATCGGGTACCCTCTCCTTACCAAGGGGAGCCACTTGTGTGGGCGGGTTTCCCGACTTGAGCAAAGTGGCGTGAGGGTTGGGGAGGAGTGTACTCCATTAACTTGCAATCTGCTGTAAATAGTTAGTAGAGCATTACAGCGGATTTTAACTGAGTGAAGTACGCAACCTAGGTCTAAAAGCTAGGCATAAAGCCTGTTTTACTTCTGAATTCTGACTCCTGACTCCTGAATTCTGCTGTATTTATTTTTTCACTAAAACGTAAGCTGTAGCATATTCAGGCAGATGTCTGATATGCTGCTGAAAATCTTTTTTATTCTGAAAAATACCTGCCAAAAAATCGAGTTGATAAAGATTCGGTAAAAATGCTCCGCCTGTATCTGCAATGACTCCCATTTGCAAGCGTTTGCGTCCACTTTGAGTATGCTCAATTACAATCACTTTCCCTAAGCCAATATTCAGCACATCTCCAGCAAAAGTTACTCCTGGCTTAATGGAAATTTTTGCATCTATTTTATATCCATAGCCTTTAATCGCATCAACCTGTTTAAAATACCAATAGCGCTTTTGTGCTGTGGCTTTTAATCCGCGAACGTATGACATACCATTATTTCTATCTACGTTAAAAAATGCTTGAGAACCATCTGTAAAATTAATCAGTACTGTTCCTTCCATTAAAGCTTCTTCTAAGCCATCGCGTGTTAAATAAGCGAGGGGTTGAACTTTTCCAAATTCTTTACCACCTGGTTCATAAATACCAGATAAAACATCCTGCTTTGTATATCTGGTGTAGAACTTATCATTACTAGCTGTTTCTTTTAAACTGTAGATTGGTGTGTTAAAAGTAGAGGTTTTTTTATGAGAACCTGGATGAGTAAAAACAGCATATTTGGTAATTCGCAATCTGTCCTGCTTCTGGTTGCTAGGGTTATAGGCAGACCATTTAATGACTTTGAAGTTGCTGTTGATAAAATTAGGATCTTGTAAACGAGTAGTTCGCTGATTGGCAATATCTTCTTGCAAAGTAACAATCATGAAATCCAACGTTCTGAGCATATCTTGTACAGTCACTCCTTGAGTGCCCAAAATTCCCTTACGTTGAATATCTGGATCTTCCGAAGAATAGTCTTGAAAATATTTTCTGGTATTGATAAGAACAGTCAATAAATCTGTTTGATTAAAATTAACTTTAGCACTAGGCAATTTTCCGGTAGTTAAAATTTTATTGCCACTAATGCTGAATTTATACTTTTGCCACTCGTCAATGACTGGATAAGTTACAGGTACTGATGCCGCATATTTATCAGAGGTAGGTGTATTTTGTTTGCTTGTATTTTCATTAGATGTTTGAGAAGCAATCAAAGAATTTTGAAAAGTGATAGGTATACGAGTAGTTGGAGTTGAACCTGGGGTAACTTGTGATTGAGGTGGGTTATAATTTTCCTGCTGAGTAAAGGATAAATTTTGTGCAGCCTGATGTTGTTGAACTAGTTGTTTATTTTTTGTCTGAGTATTATATAGATAGCTACTAGCGAAACCAACAAGTAAGAAGGTAGCAATACCTAGTGTGAGGCGAATTTTGTGGTTGAATTGGATGCTCATATGTTGGGAAAAGTTTTTGATGTTTGATAATAATTACACTTGCTGAATATCTGAACGATACTAACTTGACAATGTGTCAACCATGTATACAATTGGGCATAATACCTTGTCCAGTTCTAGGGGGCTAACTAGCCTAACAGTGCATTATACTCTTGCACCCCTAATTACGTATGTACTTTTAAATCTCGTATTTAAAACGGGAAGGAGCCACTGCGTTCGGCAGTTCTGCTGACTTAGTGAAAGTGGCGTTGGGGAGTGGGGAGTAATCTGATTTTCTGTCAATGCGTAAATATTACATGAATAGAATCAAATGTTACTGTAACTATTCGCACCTGACAGTTTAATCATCAATAATTTGACAACAATCTTCAAAAAATATGTTAAGTATCCCCATTAACTTACCTTTACCTAGTGTGCCTCGCTTGGTTACATCCTTACCCGGTCCTCGTGCTAAAGCAATTGTAGAACGCGATCGCGCAGTCACTTCTCCTTCCTACACCCGCGACTATCCCTTAGTTGTGGCTCGTGGTGAAGGCTGTATGGTGGAAGATGTGGATGGTAATGTATTTCTCGATATGACAGCGGGTATTGCTGTCACCGCCACCGGACACGCCCACCCAGAAGTCGTTAGAGCAATTCAAGAACAGTCGGCGCGGCTTCTGCACATGTCGGGGACTGATTTTTACTACGAACCGATGGTGGAACTCGCAGAACAATTAGCTTTGCGTGCCCCTTTTCCCAGTGGTAATCATGCGTTTCCAGCAAAAGTATTTTTTACCAACTCTGGGGCAGAGTCTAACGAAGGAGCCATCAAACTAGCTCGATACTACACCAAGCGATCGCTAATTGTAGCTTTCTTAGGAGCATTTCACGGACGCACCTATGGGGCAATGTCGCTCACAGGTTCCAAAGCAGTACAGCGGGCTAATTTTGGCCCTTTAGTTCCTGGAGTAACTCATATTCCTTACGGCACTCACGCTAGCCTCGATTACTTAGAAAAAAACTTGTTTGCAACCATCTTGCCACCCCATGAAGTCGCAGCCATCGTAGTCGAACCAATTCAAGGTGAAGGCGGCTATATCGTTCCGGAAGATGGCTTCTTACAGAGAATTCGCGAGATATGCGATCGCTATGGCATTCTGATGGTGGTAGATGAGGTGCAAGCTGGCATGGGGCGGACAGGTCGCCTGTTTGCGATCGAGCATTGGGGTGTGATGCCTGATATCATCACCACTGCTAAAGGTATTGCTAGTGGGATGCCTTTAGGAGCGATTCTTTCCCGGTCTGAATTAATGGCTTGGCCTCCTGGTGCCCACGCTACCACATTTGGCGGTAATCCTGTAGCTTGTGCTGCTGCTATTGCTACTTTGCGACTGTTAGAAAGCGGCTTGATGGCGAACGCTTCCCGAATGGGAGAATTTTTACAAGCCGGTCTGACTCAGTTACATGAAAAATTTCCTAGCGTTTCCCTGCCAAGAGGTAAGGGTTTAATGGTTGCAGTAGATTTATTAGATGAAGAAGGCAATTATGATAGCAGATTGCGCGATCGCATCATCCAAGAAGCTTTTTCGCGGGGTCTGTTATTACTGGGTTGCGGTAAAGCAGCAATTCGTTTTTGTCCGCCTCTAGTTATCGACAGCGAGCAAATTAAAACTGCTTTAGATATCATCTCTGATGTGTTAGTAGAAATACTTTAAATCTCATGCAAAGGCGCAGAAAATTTTTCTGCGTCTTTGTTGTCTGTGCGTGAGAATTTCTGAAAAATCGTCATCTATCACTCTCTGCTTTATGTCTCCAGAACATGTCCGCGATTTTTGGGAATTACTTTGGCAAGAATACAGTGCCAGAGTAAATTACGCTCGCACCTACCAGCAAATGATTACTGCTGCGGGTGGCACTGTTGCCAATGACCATATTGCTTTTCGGTCTTTGCGTATCACTGCCGATAGTCCGCAGGGAGAAGTTAATTTAGGTATTAATTATCTCGAACGAGTTGCCAAATTTTTTGGTTACGAAGCGGCTGGGGAATATATTTTTCCTCAAACTTATCTTTATGCCCGTCACTATCAACATCCGCAGCAAGAGGAATTTGATTTACCCAAGCTGTTTATTAGTGAATTGATTGTAGATAAATTGCCTGCTGATATTGTGCAACTCATCTATCAAACAGTAACAAGTGCTGATTTACTCAGCTTCAAGACACCGCTATTTCAATTCAATATTAACGATATTCAAAAAATCTTTACTCGTCCTTGGCAACCTCCCTTGCGTTCTGTTGTGGAACAGGTGAATCAAGTTACTCAGTACGGTGCTTGGGTGCTGTTGCACGGTTACGCTGTCAATCACTTTACAGGCTATGTTAACCGCCAGAACACGCCACAATACCCAGATATAGATACTACTGCTCGTGGTTTAGCTAATTTGGGCGTACCGATGAAAGCTGAAATAGAGGGTAATGTTGCCTGTGGTTTGCGACAAACTGCAACTCAAGCAGTAAAAGAAATGGTGACAGTACTGGATGATGTTAGTAGAGAAGAAATTCAAATTCCTTGGACTTACGCCTACTATGAAATCGCCCAGCGCTATATGGTAGAAGCGGAACCAGAAATGCAAAAGCTGTTTGATGCTTTTTTAGGAAACAATGCTCAACAATTGTTTGAAATGACTCGATTGGCTGGAAAATAGTTAGGAGGCAGGAGTACAGACGCGATTAATCGCGTCTGTACAAGAGTTAATACTTTTATCTCCCTCTGCTTCCCCTGCTCCCTCATCCCTCCTCATCATTGCCAAAGGACACACAAGGACTGTCAATTTCTTGTGCTGGTTGGAATGAATTGCAGAAAGTAATAGTAGAACAAATAACTTCTAATTCGTCGGGGTGAATACACTCTATCGCTCCTTCTACCTTGACATGAAAAGCACAGTCGTTGCAGATAGTTTGACATGGCAATGATTGTCTATCTTCATGACTCATAAATTTGACATAACTAAAAATAAATTATGGCGATCGCCTTCATATCTTCAAACTAGATGCTTCGCCAACGCAACCTTCATATTTTGCGTCTTTTGTCAAATGCTTCTACTAGCCGTGTGCTTTTCCTGACATAAATTTACCAATGTAATTGGTAAATTTTTGGTAGTCCTGGTAATATTTTACCAAGCGACAATTTGAGTGATTTTTCATGAAAAGAAGACAATTTATTACCTCTATTGGTATGGCACTTGCTAGCTTAATGCTAGCAATTGGGTTGCCTTTAGTTAATCTCCACCCTGTAGCAGCAGCAGATGCAAACTTGCTTGTGTCTGCCGCTGCCAGTATGAAAGATGTGATGGAAGAAATCAAACCTCTCTACCAACAAAGTAAACCCAATATTAATATTAACTATAACTTTGGAGCTTCTGGTGCATTGTTGCAACAGATTCAGCAGGGTGCGCCAGTTGATGTTTTCATCTCTGCTGGCAAAAAACAGGTGGATACTTTAGAGCAACAAGGGCAGCTAGTTCCAGGCACTCGCGGTATCCTGGCAAAAAACCGTCTGGTCTTGATAGTGCCTAAGAATGTTGTCGGCGTTACCAGCCTATACAATCTCAAGGACTCCAAAATTAAGAAAATTGCTATTGGCGAACCGAGAAGCGTGCCTGCTGGTCAATACGCCGAGCAAGTATTGCAGAAATTAAAAATTTACGAGCAGATAAAACCCAAGTTTGTCTACTCTAACAACGTGCGTCAAGTTTTAGCAGCAGTAGAAAGCGGCAATGCTGATGCAGGTTTAGTTTATCTGACCGATGCTAAAATTTCTGACAAGGTAAAAGTCGTAGTTGCTGCTGATGAGAAATATCACTCTCCAATTGTCTATCCCATTGCAGCACTCAAGAGTAGCAAGAATATTCAAGCAGCTAAAGAATTTATTCAGTTTTTATCTGGCGAACAAGCAAAAAATGTACTTAAAAAATATGGGTTTATTTTGCCTTAAGAACTATCTGTAAGCTTTTAGCTGTTTGAATTCTGAGTTTTAATTAGACTTCTGCATCTATTCCTTGTTTATTACCAACTTTTTTAATAGTTGGTAGTTGGTGAATTAAGAAAAAATGTTTGTGATGTTGCCAATCAACAATAAACGAATCTTTGCTTTTTTGAGTTGGGTCTGCCTCTCATTGCTGCTGGTTGTCGGCTGTAATCAAACAACTATACCTAAATCCTCAACTACTAGTCCAGCATCTCAGTCTGCAACTTTGACTATATCAGCTGCTGCCAGTCTCAAAGATGCAATGGAAGAAATCAAACCACTGTATGCAAACCAAAATTCAAACGTTAAACTGACTTACAATTTTGGCTCATCAGGTGCGCTACAACAACAGATTGAACAGGGTGCAGGAGTTGATATTTTCATTTCTGCTGCTACTAAACAAGTAGATGCATTACAGAAAAAAGGGCTTTTGCTCGATGGTACGCGCAAGGACTTGCTCAAAAATCAGGTGGTGTTAATTACACCTCAAAATTCCACAGTTGTAGCTGACTTCAAAGACTTAACCAAGCCCAGCGTGAAGAAAATTGCTTTGGGTGAACCCAAAAGCGTTCCAGCTGGACAATATGCCCAGCAAGTCTTGACTTCATCAAAAATTTTTGACCAAATTAAAAGCAAAACTGTCTACGCCAAAGACGTTCGGCAAGCCCTTAACTACGTCGAATCGGGAAATGCTGACGCTGGAATAGTGTACCTTTCAGATGCAAAAAGTACTCCGAAAGTAAAAATTGTGGCAACTGCACCCGAAAACACTCATTCTCCCGTTGTCTATCCCATCGCGGTTCTTAAAAACAGTAAAAATGTCGATGCTGCTAAAGATTTTGTGCAATTTTTATCTGGAAATCAAGCCAAAACAGTGTTTGAAAAGCAGGGATTTACAGTAACTGGAAGCTAAATAGAGAGCAGGGGAGGCTGGGGGAGAAAAATTACAACTGACAACAGACGCGATTAATCGCGTCTCTACTTCTAACTCCTGTACAGACGCGTAGACGCTCGTAAGAGCGGCTTCTCGTAAGAGTATAATCGCGTCTCTCTACTCCTAACTATTAAATCTTGCCTTTTGACTATGCCACAAGATTTATCTCCACTTTGGATATCGCTTAAGACTTCGTTACTAGCTACATTTATTACTTTTTTTATTGGTATTGCTGCTGCCTATTGGATGCTCAGATATCGTGGCAAAGGCAAGTCGTTAATTGAAGGTCTATTTGTCGCTCCTCTAATTTTGCCGCCAACAGTTGTCGGCTTTATACTACTGGTCTTTTTTGGCAAGAATGGCCCGGCTGGGAAACTGATGCAGTCTTTTGACTTCAGCATTGTCTTCACTTGGTATGGTGCAGCGATCGCAGCAACAGTTGTTGCCTTCCCGCTAATGTATAAAACAGCGCTGGGAGCCTTTGAACAAATTGACCAAAATCTGCTGCGAGTAGCCAGAACCCTGAGTGCGACTGAATCGACAATCTTTTGGCGCATCAGTTTACCTCTAGCGCTTCCCGGCATTGTAGCTGCCACAACTCTAGCTTTTGCTCGCGCCTTGGGTGAATTCGGTGCTACCTTGATGCTTGCTGGTAACATACCCGGACAAACCCAGACAATTCCCATGGCGATTTATTTCGCGGTAGAAGCCGGAGCAATGGATGAAGCTTGGTTCTGGGCGATCGCTATTATGGTAATTTCTCTATCTGGAATTATTGGAGTTAATTTTTGGCAAGAATTCAGGGAGAAGGCAAGAGCAGGGGGAGCAGGGGAGGCTGGGGGGGAAATTTTTTCTCGATCCTACACTTTGCAAGCTACTTCTGAGTCGGGGTTATTGGTAGATATTGAAAAAATACTTCCTAGTTTTCATTTAAAAGTTGCGTTCGCTGCTAATGAGCAGCCTTTAGGATTGTTGGGGGGTTCTGGCGCTGGCAAGAGTATGATTTTGCGCTGTATTGCAGGGATAGAAACACCGACTAAAGGTCGCATTGTTTTGAATGGACGGGTATTGTTTGATTCGCAACAGGGAATTAATATTCCTAGCCGCGATCGCCACATAGGTCTTTTAGTACAGAACTATGCTCTGTTCCCAAATATGACTGTGGTTCAAAATATTGCTTTCGGTTTACCTAAACAACTCTCAAAATTAGCTATCAAGCAACAGGTGGAAGCCCAACTGATAGCAGTACAGTTATCAGGATTAGGCGATCGCTATCCACACCAACTGTCTGGGGGTCAGCAGCAGCGGGTAGCATTGGCGAGAGCTTTAGCCAGTCAGCCAGAAGTGCTATTGTTGGATGAACCATTTTCCGCACTGGATACCCACTTACGCAGTCAACTAGAGCAGCAAATGGTGGCAATACTAACCTCTTACCAAGGTATCACTCTGTTTGTTACCCACAATATGGAAGAGGCTTACCGAGTTTGCACTAATCTATTAGTCATGGAACAGGGTAAGGCGATTCAGTATGGCTCTAAAAATGATATCTTTGAGCGTCCTGCTACTGTCAGCGTTGCTCAATTAACAGGTTGCAAGAACTTTTCAGGCGCTGTCGTCAAAGCAGTTCAAGAGGTGGAGGCTGTTGATTGGGGTTGTAGATTGCGAGTTATTCAACCAATTCCCGACCAATTATCTTCTGTGGGAATTCGCGCCCATCAGCTAATCTTTACTAATGACTCATCCCAAGACAATACCTTTCCCTGTTGGCTAGTCAGGACTAGCGAAACACCCCACCGAATGACGCTGTTTCTCAAACTGCATTCCGCTCATAGCAATTCTAATGATTATCATCTGCAAGCAGAAGTGTTCAAAGAAAAATGGGCAATCATGAAAGACCAACCTTTGCCATGGTACGTTCATTTAGACCCTCTGCGATTGATTTTGATGGAACGGGATTTCAATGAGTACTGTTGACTATGCCTTTTAATATAGTCATATATGAGTATGCTTTACCGCCTGTATCTCAGTAATTAGATGCTTGAAAACAGATTTATCTGAATGTTTTAATGTTATTGAATAATTTGCAATTAAATCTAAGCTTATTCTGAATAAACTAGCCAGAAGTTTTTGCAAATTAATAATTTTTAGCTTAGTGGTAATTGAAATGGAAAATACACTCGTTGATAAAACTTTCCGTGATAGCAATGGCAATATTGTTATAGCTCAGATGCCAAACCCACCGCTTATTGTTTGGATAGTAACTAGTTTACTAGCTCTAATTTTTACAAATGGCACAATTAATACAGTGTTAAACGTAGTGGCAGATGGCTCGTTGTTTACTTGGGCGTGGCTGGAATTATTTCAAGGCGTTAATTATTTTCGCAGAGCGCTAGGTCTTGCTGTATTAATTGGTTTTATCATATTAAAAATTCAGTAGTTATAATTAACTCACTAATTAAGCAAAATTATTTAAGGAACTCTAATTCCTTTGTGTAAGTAGCCGTCATGAACTACATACACCAGGACAGATGAAAAAACTTTCTTTCCTTCTGCCTTCTGCCATCTGCCCTCTGCCTTTTTCAAGTCAGGTAGACATAATTAAATGTAAGATGTCATTGCGTTCGCGTAGCGTCTCGTAAAGAGGAGGAACGACGTAGGCAGAGCCTTCTCGCAGAGTAGCAATCGCAAAGACTGGGATTGCTTTGTTCCTCGCAATGACAGAACATATTATGTTTCCCGACTTGAGCAAAGTGGCGTGAGGGTTAGAGAGGGGTGTACCTCGTGTACTTACAAAACGCTGTATTTATAGCATACGAGCTGGATCGGAAATTTGCTAGAAAATTGCTCATTTAGTCGTTCGATTTAACATTTGTTATACTTTGAATTCCTAGTTGCTCTAAAGCAGGTTCTTCAGGCGTAAACTCATTAATAAGTGCAATTATCACTGCTGCCGCAGGCACGGCAAGCAGCACACCAATGAATCCAAATAGCTGACCCATCACCAAAGGCTGAACAACATGGGCATCTACTTGATTCATTATTAAGAAAAGTATCAGCACAAATTAAGAGCTTTAGTGGTGAAATTCTTTTAGGGAATTTACTCTTAAATCTCAAGCTGATATATCTAAATTTAACTGACTCAGTTGAAAGTCATAAATGTGTCAGGAGTTATTTACACATCACGCGTTTTCAAAAAATTGTAGATAGCAAGAGCAATGGCTAAAAGCAACACTGCATGAATTAAATTTCCGGCAATATGAAGTACCAATCCTAATGCCCAAAAAGCAATCAATACAACAACAATGCCCCAAAGTATACTCAACATATATTTGCTCTGAGTAAAGTAAGTTTTAATTTGTTCAGATATTTTACTCCTTAACTTCACTTAATTCTATTTGCCTTAAGAGAGGTCTAGAAATTGAAATCATCTTCCTTGAGATATAAAATTAATTAAAAAATAGAATTAAGTAATTAATTAACGAACTTGCCTTTGCTTAGTAAACGCTTCGCCACGCTTTCACCGTCCCTTTCCCAATTTCGCTATCTACAGTTTGACCTCCTTCCAACAGTAATCTGATGTCTAGATTTTGATCTGGAGCATTTTTTAAAGCAGTGGCTAACTCGTTACTGACAGCAAACGTGCCGCCTGACCCATCTAATTGAAAGACCTGTTGCCCAACTTTGAGTAAGAGTTTGGTGACTTTCCTGGTAGTAACAAACTTAAGATAATCGGGTCTAGGATACACACGTCCTGCGGTGTAAAAAAAAGACTCAGCTTGAGCCGAATTTATTGTTACGAGTACTCGAATACTTGAACGAGTCCACAAACTGATAATTTGTTTGGAACCCTCACGGTATAAACGTCCACCTAGTGTATTGCGGTCGAAGACACCCACAAACTCCCCTTCAAAAGGGTCAACAATTCTTACAGGTTTTGACCAAGGCACATCCATATCGGGTGACAGTCCTGCTGATTTGACCACTGGCAAATTGCTTGATGCTTGGGCAATATTAGTTACTTCTGGAATGGAAAAGGCTGCACAAAGATGCGGAGAAAGGACAGCCAAGCCAGTCCCGAAAATCAACACCGGAATTGTCTGTAGTAAGTTCATCATGTGTGAGGAATATAATTTTCAAAGTCAATATTTAGATAGCCTTTAACAGTTATCTTCTCCAAAATTTTTTTGCAAAGCTTTGGCAATTGGGCACAACTCAGTCGTTGCTTTTGGGCGATCGCAACCTTATTGGCTGTATGTCAACTAAGCATCATCTCCTAATTTATATAATAAATTATTGTTAAAGATAGCGATCGCCAGCAAACATCCAGGTACATAGTTCATCTGGCGATCGCTTTTAACTTGCAGTTAAGATAACCAATATAAAAGTATATTTTTAGTTAACTTTCAGTTATAGAGTTCAAGAATATATACGTCATTATCATAGCTATGATTTCCAGTATAAGTGTCAATCCATAAGCCACCATAGACAATCATTTGACGATCGAACTGTATAGTTGAATGACCAAATCTCGGATTAAGTAGAACGGCTGAAATAATTCACGCTATGTCATTGCGAATGGAACGAAGTAGAATGAAGCAATCGCAAGGGTTATATCGATTTTACATTCTGTTACATAGCTAGGTTTATTTTCACCGACTTACTTAGGAAATTTTCCTTCTACTTGTGGAACAATCCACGTATAAGTTTCACAACTAGCTTCTTCCAAAATAGGCATATTCAGTAGTACTAAATTGCCAATCGTCACATGGCTAACACCATCACCCGGAGCCATCCCTGCAAATAAAACTAAGTTATGGTTCTTGTCAGCTTTTGGCGATCGTTGAAAGTTACGCACTTTAAGGCAGAAGGCAGACGACAGAAGGTTTTAAGACGTTTTGTTATCCGAGCGTGGGACTTGTGACTAAGACGGGCGATCGCTTACGGCTTTGTTGTGATGCAGATGTCCTATAATCCTTGCACTGCTTCAGGGCGATCGCTCTTGTAGTTGGTATAAAATAATTTGGTTATAGGAGCGATCGCTATTCATGACAATTTAAGTGTTATAACGACAACTTCAACATGAATGACAAAAAATTTTAGCGTTCATAAAGACAGCTTCCACATTTCTAACAACAGCTTCCCCATTCATAAAAACACTTTAAGCTGTATTAATAACAGCTTTAGTTTTTCTTATATAAAAGTAAAAGTTTCTAACAACAGCTTCCCCATCCATAAAAACAACTTAAGTTGTATTAAGAACAGCTTTAGTTTTTTTATACAAGAGTAAACGTTATGAACAAACGCGTCGATGTTCTTAAGAACGGCTTTTGATGTAGTTATAACTGGTAAGCCGTTAGTAACGACAGCTATTTGTGACATTACTCTAGCTCAAGGTTATTTTTATTTAATATGGCAAGTGTGCGATCGCCCCAAAACAAACTTTGCTGAACAGTCTTTGGTATAAAATAATGAGCTTATGAGTGCGATCGCTTTTGGCTTCGGTTAAGATGGCAACAAAGTAGATATCAACATCATGGCTGAAACTGGCAGAATCAGGGTTGCTAAAGACAAAGCAGATTTAGTCAAAGCTTTAATATCCTCAGATGGTGGAACTGGGCCTTTCCAAACTTTTGCTGATGTAATCGTATTTGCAGCTGCTTTGGGTGCAAAGCATAAAAAGCGAGTACCTTTAGGAGAAATTTCTAAAAGAGAACCATCTCCAATTCCTCAAGAACAGTTTATTGTCAGAGGATACGATACGGTAATAAATTTATTAGCAATTACAGAAACTCAAGATATAAAATTTTTATCTTTTCAAAAAGAAAATAATAATGAGCGACGTAATTTTACATTTGAAGAATATGCTAATGGTGGACTCGAAATACTACAAACAGAACTCAGGGGCGCTGTAGACTATTCCGAGCGAATATTATTATTTCTCAGTTCGGAGAGATTTCAGGATGACTCTGAAGAAGAGTTTGATTTAAGTCGATTTATTTCATAAAGTAAAAGTTGATTGGTAACAATCAATAATTTTTTATAAGTTAAATTTAAATTCAAAATATGAGTAAAGCACAACCAGCAGACCATCAGCGAAATTTAGCTTATTATCGTGAGTGTTTTTCTAATCTTAAGGTATATAAAAGTCAGAAAAAGGGTGATGCCCTAAATAAGCCAATACTGCTTTTATCTATAATTGACTTGATTACAGAAAATATAATCAAAGATAAGCAGATTCCCATTTCTAATGAGTTAATTGAAACATTTAAAAAGTATTGGAAGCTAACTACTTGTAGCTCTTTTAAAGGTAGTGATTTTGCACTTCCTTTTTTTCATTTAAAAAATGATAAATGTAAATTTTGGCATCTCAAGTATAGTTCTGAATATGATGGTGGTCGTCCTCAAACAATTCCTAAACTCAGGGATGATGTTGACTATGCTTATTTAGACGAAGAACTACTTCGTTTAATGCAAGATGAAGTTACTAGGAAAGAACTAATTGATGCACTTGTTTCAACTTGGCTTTCTTCTGACAAGAATTTAATAGAAGAAATTTTAAAAATCAATCAAAATTTTGAAGAAGTTAAATTAGAGACAGAAATATTTAATGAAAATTCAAAAAATTTTGAGGATAATCCAAGAAGTAGTTTGAGAAGCACTGTTATTAGAAATGCTTTTTTTAGAAAAGCAATTGTTCAGGTTTACGATTGTAAATGTGCTTTTTGTGGTTTAAAAGTAACTAAAAATAGCAATCAAAATATTGTAGATGGCGCTCACATCAAACCATTTTCACAATTTTATGATAGTAGAATTCATAATGGTATAGCTCTTTGTAAAAATCATCATTGGGCATTTGATTGTGGCTGGTTTGCTGTAGATGAGCAATACAAAATCATAGTTAGCAATGATTTAAAAGAAGTATCTCCTCACGCCAAATCCATGCAAGATTTTCATGGTGAAAAGCTACTGCTACCAAATAAAGAGCAATACTTTCCAGAATTGGAAGCACTTCAATGGCATCGCCAAAATGTATTTCAAGCATAATTACAAGACTAGTGGAAGTCCAACTTGCTTGGGTTCAACAAACTTACCATCAAAACCAATTGTTTTATTTTCTATAGTTCTACTATTAGCTAAAGCTTTGCGAAGTTCAGCACGTTCCATCTGATCTTGAATTCCACCCAGGACATAAATCAGTAGCTTTGCAGCTAAATCTCGTCCTACAACCTGCACCCGTTTTTTATTTGGATCATACAAAATTCCATACCACAGAGATTGAGGATATTCCATCCCACTAAAACCGCCTTGCTGGTCAAACTTCCGCAACTTCTTAAAGATATCTGCTAGGGAAAAACCTTTTTTAAAAACCAAAATTCCGATAGCTTGAGAGAGTGCTACTTGACCAACAGGACGGAAAAGCATATTTCCTTCACCACCTTCCTTTTCAAAGCTGAAGCGTCGCAAAGCAGGTGTATCCTCATCTTCAAGCAGTTTATAGCTAGGAAGACTCGCCAAATAATCAAATAGCTGTTTAAATTCCCTAATTCCCTGCTCAAGTTCTTCATCTTCTGGTCGCATGGGAATTAAGCCTTTATCAGAAGGTTTCCAGTGAGGAAACTTTTGCCCCAAGTATCGTTCTGACATATCTTGCAAAGCTTGCAGCGTTGTCAAAACTGTAGAATTAGTCGCCACCGTCGCACTATTCCAATTAACACGAGGGTTGCGGTTCTGCTGTTGTTCTAAAAGTGGATGCGTAACCGCGATTTTTCTGGCAACAATTGAAAAACCATCATCTTCATTCAGCTGTGCTAACTGACCTTTAGTTAAGGGTGCAGCCATTAAATTGACATGAACAAAGATGGATCTTACTCGTCGCCTAGCCTCGGTACGAGTTTCTCCCGCGGCAACTGCACAAATAAACTCAATACCAATTCTTTCCTTGGGCAAGCTTTGCAAATCAGCAGGATCTAGTTGATATTGATTTTTTAATTCATTAATAGTAATGACAGAATCATCAGCAGTTTTATCTTTTTTGTAACGTTGGAGTTTACCAGTTTTAAGTAACTCTATTAATCCCTGTACCCCCATCAATCGATGTTGACCGTCCAGTGCATAAATAGTCACATATTCCTCAGAAACATTGAGCAAACCAACTTTACCGTCTTTATCTAGAGGGGTAAAATCAGTTGTGGATTTTAAAGCTATTCCTTCACCGTCCCACTCAGCAGCTTTGAGATTATCTACCCACGGTTGATTAATAACTACAAGAACAGGTGGGAACTTATGATTTTTTCTAGCAGCTAGATACTGTACCAAAGCAGCTTGACGCGACCAGTCAAGAGGACGCTGTTGAATTTCATCAATACTATCTGCGTCAATTTCGACATTATCAGTTTCTGGATTGTACTTTTTCTGAAGCAACGGTAAGCCAGAGGCAAAGTGAACACGGCCTGCAAACCATTCCAAGCTGACAGAACCAACATAAGCCTCAGTACCACCCATCTCTGTTTTTTGAACGAGAATCCGATCTTTCTTGCCTAGAAACTTCTCTAGCAGTAAAGCAAGTACCTGTTTATCCTTAGTTTCCCGTTCCAGATACTCCCTAGCAATGTCAGCCGTTGGGTCAGATGCACTCTCTTTCATGTTAATTTTTCAAAACTAGATGACGTGGAATAGATTAATTGTCTAAAAAGTTAGGTATTAATAGTAAAGTTTTTAAAAACTTTTTGTAAACCTGCGTAGGCGAGTTTTGCCTGTGTAGCAGCGAATTCTAGTGGCCAGAATATTAAAAGATGAGGTCACAACCATGTTTCTAGAGGTAGAGAGATAATGACTACAGCACAACAGCCAGAAAATAAAGAGCAGCAAACTCGTACTGTAGCAGAGTTAGTAGACTACATCCAAGCTCTCACCACTGAAATTCAGGAATTATACTGCTTAGATCAAATACCATGGGTTGTAGGCTACTCAGGTGGAAAAGACAGCACTGCGACGTTGCAGCTTGTTTGGAATGCGATCGCAGCACTACCAGAGGAAAAACGTACAAAGCCAGTCCATGTTATTACAACTGACACGCTAGTAGAAAATCCTGTAGTCTCTGTTTGGGTACGCAATTCTCTAGAACAGATGAAGGTGGCAGCTAAAGAACAAGAAATGCCAATTCAAGCTCATTTGCTTTATCCCGCAGTTAGAGATACTTTTTGGGTCAACTTAATCGGTAAAGGCTACCCAGCACCTCGAAATCGTATGCGCTGGTGTACTGAACGATTGAAAATTAAACCCACTGATAGTTTTATTCGTGAAGTAATTCAAGCCAATGGTGAAGTAATTCTCGTTTTGGGTACTCGCAAAACTGAAAGTGTCAAACGTGCTGTCACGATGGCTAAACACCGAGAATGGCGGGTACGCGATCGCATGAATGCTAATCCCAATCGACCTAACTCATTAATTTATCTTCCCATTGAAGACTGGCGTACTGATGAAGTGTGGATTTACTTGAATCAATGGCAAAACCCTTGGGGATATAGTAACAAAGACTTATTTAGTATGTACCGAGGTGCTACAGCAGATAACGAATGTCCCTTAGTTGTTGATACTTCTACTCCTAGTTGTGGTGATTCCCGATTTGGCTGCTGGGTTTGCACAATTGTTAATAAAGATAAATCGATGGAGGCCATGATCCAAAATGATGAAGAGAAAGAATGGATGCAACCTCTACTCGATATACGTAATGAATTAGATATTAGAGATGACCGTGACAAAAGAGACTTCCGACGAATTTGGGGCGAAGTTCAGCTTTTTGAGCGCAATGTAGAAGGTGAAATCTCAGTTGAACCAATTCATGGACCTTATACAAAATATTGGAGGGAGTATTGGCTAAGACTCGTCTTAGAAGCGCAAACAAAAATCCGTCGCACAGCACCAGAAAATATGCGCGACATCACCTTAATCACTCTGGAAGAAATGAGTGAAATTCGGCGTGTATGGCTTGAAAAAAAACATGAATTTGATGATAGTTTACCTCGCATATATAAAGAAGTGACAGGAGAAGAATTTCAAGACCCCCGTCCAGGTGCTGGTTATAGTCTACTCGGTAGCGATGAATGGGCTGTGCTGGAGGAAATTTGTGAAGGTGATGCCATGCACTTAGAACTCATGGCGAAGCTTTTAGACACAGAACACCAGTATCGCAAGAAGAGTCGTCGCGTTGGAATATACGAGACTCTGGAGAATTGTTTTAAAACGAGTTCGCGTTCTCAAGAAGAAGCGATTAAGAATGCTCACTTGAAAAGGGATTTGAAAACAGCAATTGATAAAGGCGATGTTGAAAAAGTCAAGCAGCTAACTTTGGGGGATGCTGTCGATGAAGGTGAAAATGAACTCGGTAAACAGTCATCTTGGGCAAGCATAAAATTCCAAAATAATTCGTAATTCGTAATTCGTAATTACCTTTTGTTACGCTGTGACGTACTAGAGTTGCTTATCATGCTCTATAGAGTCCTCCAAATACAGCCTGATAAACTCTTCCGCCGCTGCTGGATTAATTTTCTTCAGTGCATTACGAATTTCTAGAACCGCCTCAGCTACAGGGTCTGTCATCTCGTTAACCCAGCGGTGTACATTGGGACGACCAGTTCCCATTGTTACTGCTAACTTGTTTTGGCTAATGCCATAAGTTTCCAACACCTGTTTCAGCGCTTTTCCTGCTTTTCCCATGCCTTTGATTGTGTCAAAGGCTCATAACCGAGTAAATGTTCTATATATGTAACAAACAATGTAAGATAGTATTGTTACTTTTATGTAACGTAACTTTTATCAACAAACAGGTAAATCCTAATGACTACAAGCTTTTTGGCAGATACCTTTCAAATTCCCACACCGTCTGTTTCCTCCAGCACCTCTACCGAAATAACACCAAACAGAGAACCTGTGAAAGTGGTAATTTTTGGTTCTAAAACAGGTGTCAACAACACAATTCTCACCTTATACAAACTCGGTTTTGCTCAAGTTAATGAATGGAGTCCTTTATTACCTAGTTCCAATCTTGGCGAAGTGATGAGTATTTTAACGCGCTACATTCTAACCAACTGACCATAATTCAGCTAATAAAAAATGGTAGGGTGGGCAATGCACACCCTACAAAAAATACCCGGCAAATTCCATTCGCCAATTATTATAAAAATCTCTGTCTGTGATTTGCGAATTCCATTCGCCTGATATTATATAAGCCCAAAATAGAATAAATGATATTTCTGGAACTCGTACTACAAAACTTTGGCCCCTATAGTGGTCGTCAGATTATCAACCTCGATCCAAAAATTGATGAAGAAAATTCTTGCCCAATTATTCTATTGGGTGGCATGAATGGTGGCGGGAAAACAACCTTAATGGATGCCATTCGTCTTGCACTTTATGGACATCGCGCCCAATGTTCTACTCGTGGCAACTTAAGTTATACAGATTTTCTCAGTCAATGTGTTAACAGCCAAACTCCAGCATATGAAAAAACACAAATTGAATTGCTGTTTGAACACATCCAAGATAGCAAACCAGTAAAATATCGAATTATTCGCAGCTGGACAAAAAATCCAAAAGAAGGAAAAGATAACTTAGGTATATATGAGAAGGATGAAGATTGGCGTGATGATGCCTTAATTAATACCTGGGATGATTACATTGAAAATGTCTTACCTTTAGGAATATCTAATTTATTTCTTTTTGATGGCGAACAAGTTAAAGAATTAGCAGACCAAGATGAACCTCCAGCAATCGTAGTAGATGCTATTCGCGGACTTTTGGGTTTAGAATTAGCGGAACGTTTAGCAGTTGATATAGAAATTTTAGCCAACCGCAAACGCAAAGAGCTTGCTGATACTAAAGATTTAGCAGATTTAGAGGAAATTGAAGAGAAATTAAAACAGCAACAAAATGAATACGAAATCACCAATAAGCAGTTAGAAAAATTAAACAAAGATTTACAAAAAGCAGAAAAAGAGAAACAAGAAAAGTTTGATAAATTTGTTTCTGAAGGCGGTAAAATTGCGGCCGAACGGAATCAACTAGAATTACAGCAAAAACAAAAGACTGCTGAAGTAGAACAAGCACGTCAGGGGATGTGTGAATTAGCAGCGGATGTTTTACCCTTAGCTTTGATTGAAAATCTACTTACTCAAGCACAACGCCAAGGAGAAACAGAGTTTCGTATTCAACAGGCACAAGTAGCCAGCGATCTATTATTTGAGCGAGATAAACGTTTACTTAATTGGATTGGTCAGGTAGGCATTTCAGAAGAACAAATAGAAAAAATAAAACTATTTCTAGACCAAGATGAAGAGACGTTAAGAGCAAGTTTTATTCAAGCAGAAGAATCTTGGTTATTAGCTGACACTGAAACTTTGAGTCAATTAGGTAATGTTTTCTATTATTTGCAGAATTTCAAAAATATTGCCAAGCAACAACTAAATATTCTTAAAAATAAACAAGAAGAGATTCTCACATTAGAAAGACAAATCCAAACAGCGGCTGAACCAGAAGCTTATAAACAGCTAGTTGATGCACTAGAAGTAGCACAAGATAAAGTTGCTGAAATTAAAGCTACTAGCGAAGTTTCCAAACGCAGTTGTGATGAATTGGACGCTGAGATTAACAATATTAAGAATGACTTACAAGAATATACTAAAGAAAATCTTGACCGCAAAAATTACGAACATATTATTGCGGCCGCTGCTAAAGTTCAAGATACATTAAAAGTTTTCCGTGAAAAATTAACTTTGAGAAAACTCAATAAACTAGAAATCGAAGTTACCGAATGCTTCCGTTTCCTCTTGCACAAATCAGACTTAGTATATCGCGTCGCCATTGACACCAACACATTTAGCCTTTCCCTTTATGATTTAAACGGTCAACCCGTTCCCAAACATCGCCTCTCGGCTGGGGAAAAACAACTACTAGCGATCGCCTTCCTCTGGGGTTTAGCCAGAGTCTCCGGACACCGCCTTCCAGTCGCCATCGACACCCCCCTAGGCAGACTAGATTCCTCTCACCGCAGCAACTTAGTTGAACGTTACTTCCCATCTGCCAGCCATCAAGTCATCTTACTGTCCACCGATACCGAAATCGGCAAAAAAGAAGTAGAAACACTGCGAAAAAATGAAGCGATCGCCCGCGAATATCTCCTCAAATATGACTCCGCCACCCGCCAAACAACAGTGATAGAAAATAAATACTTTTGGTAATTCGTAATTCGTAATTCGTAATTCGTAATTCGTAATTCGTAATTCGTAATTCGTAATTCGTAATTCGTAATTCGTAATTATTTTCCTTTAAGTTTTTTAGTGGAGGCAACTAGAATCTTACCAATTTCATTTGCTTCTTGGAGAAGTAGTTGAAATCTTTGCTTATCAACTAGCTCAGATTCAATTAAGATTTCCAACCAGTATTGGGTTTCTCTCGCTTCTTTTAAAGCAATCTCCAATTTATTGATAAAATCTTTGTCAGATTGGGCAGACTGAGCTTCTCGACAATTCGCCCCTATCGAAGTACCGGAACGAAGTAGTTGTTTGGAGAGTGTTCGATAAATTCCAGGTTTTTCATCTAAAAAGCAACAAGCTTTAACAATTCTGATTGCAAAACTTTTTGTACGCTCAGTAATACTAATATTAGCTACCATATTTTTTACTGGAAATTAGAATTAAAATCTATCCCATTTCCAAACGAACAACCAGCTCTCAAGTTAATTACAAATTACGAATTACGAATTACGAATTATTATGGAATCCCCAATTGAAAGAATAAAACTTTCCCAAACAGCCAAAGACCAACTTCTCAAACTCAAACGCAACACCAAAATCGACCAATGGAATATCCTTTGCCGTTGGGCATTTTGTCGTTCCCTAGCAGAACCAACTCCACCCTCCCCCGTACCAATTCCCCAAGATAGCAACGTCGAACTGACTTGGCGTATCTTTGGCGGCGAAATGTCCGATCTTCTCCTCCTCGCCCTCAAGCAACGCTGTCATAACGATGGCTACCCCACCGACAAAGAAACTCTCGCCACCCAATTTCGCCTGCACTTGCATCGCGGTATCGGTTACTTAGCAGGCGATCCAAATATCAAGAAAATTGAAGATTTAATTGAACTAGCGATTAAAGATTGAAAGGATATTAGTTAACTGTTAACTGTTGACTGTTAACTGAATATTATGCCCGAAGCGCTAGAAATCGAGCGTCACAGAGCTGCGATCGCTCGCACTGACATCTCTCGCCCTGTACGATTGGCAATAGAATGGTCAATCCTGAATCAGGATACCTCATTTTTTGACTACGGCTGCGGATACGGTGGTGATGTAGAGCGAGTAGCAAACTTAGGCTACACCAGTGCAGGCTGGGATCCTTATTACTACCCCAATACACCAATCGCCGCCGCCGATATAGTTAACTTGGGTTACGTCCTCAACGTCATTGAAGACCAAGAAGAACGTCGCCAAAGCCTCATTCAAGCTTGGGAACTCACCCACAAAGTTTTAATTGTCGCGGCTCAAGTGCTAATTAACGCCCCCAGCAAAGCCCAGTTTGCCTACAGCGATGGCATCGTCACTTGCCGCAATACTTTTCAGAAATATTACGAGCAACAAGAACTTAAAACATACATTGATGAAGTCTTAAATGTAGATGCAGTGCCAGTGGCACTAGGAGTCTACTTTGTTTTTCGTGATGAAGCTGAAAAAGAAAACTACAAAGCTATCCGCTTCTTTTCTCGTACTTCCACGCCGCGAGTCCGCATCCCTACCAAGCGGTTTGAAGACTATCAAGAAAAACTCGAACCACTGATGGACTTTTTTACCAAACGTGGCAGACTACCTGTCAAAGGTGAATTAGCAAACGAACAAGAATTACTAACCGAATTTGGTAACTTCCGCCGTGCCTTTGCTATAGTTTTACAGGCCACTGATGAAGCAGAATGGGATGCGATCGCTTACCGTCGCTCGTTAGATATCCAAGTTTATCTTGCCCTTACCCACTTCGCTCAACGCCCAAAATTCCATCAACTAGCGCCAGAAATGCGTCATGATATCAAAGCCTTTTTTGGTAGCTATGAAGAAGCTTGCCAAGTAGCCGACCAAAAACTTTTTAGCTTAGGCAATTCCAGAATTGTGCAGACTGCTTGCGAAAAAAGTAAAATCGGCAAACACACACGCGGTGCCCTTTACGTTCATGTTTCTGCCTTAGCAGCACTCGATCCCTTATTGCGAATTTACGAAGGTTGTGCCAGCCGTACCATTGGGCGCGTAGACGGAGCGACATTAATCAAATACTACACAGACCAACCGCAAATATCCTATCTTTTTTATCCAGAATTCGATAACGACCCCCATCCAGCCTTAAAAGCAAGTATAACTATTGACTTAAAAACTCTATATATAACTCACAGAGACTATGAAAATAGAGCAAATCCGCCCATTCTGCACCGCAAAGAAAATTTTGTAACTAGCAATTACCCTCGCTATGAAGAATTTGCCAAACTCACCCAACAAGAACAGGAATTAGGACTCCTCAAGCTCAAAAGCGAAATTGGTACTCGCCAAGGTTGGGAGAAATGCCTCGCCGCACATGGAGTAGAAATTAGGGATCATCAAGTTTATAAGTGTTGAGTAGAGACGCGATTATACTCTTACGAGAAGCCGCTCTTACGAGCGTCTACGCGTCTGTACAAGAGTTAGGAGGCAATTATTCTCTACGTCCCCCCTGCTCCCTCTGCCCCTCCACCCCCTGTCCTCTTCAACACGGGGCATTCCTGATGTGTACGTCAGTTAAGGAAATATTGGTAAGTTGTTATGTTTGCAGGTAATTACAAAACGGTGTGGCAAGATAGCTGCAATTCACTCAGGTGAAAAGGAATGTTGAAACGATGAGAGAAGTTCAAGCACTACGGCAGGCAGTCCAAAGCCGGAAAATGGGTGCTTTGTTATTACTGGGTTTTGCCTCTGGTTTGCCTCTGTTCTTAACCAGTAGGACATTGCAGCTGTGGATGCAAGATGCCAACGTTGATATCGGGAAAATCACTTTATTTGGGTTGTTGGCGCTACCTTATTCCCTGAAATTCTTGTGGTCGCCATTGTTAGATAGATTTGTGCCGCCACTTTTGGGAGCAAGGCGGGGCTGGCTAATACTTACTCAAATTGGGTTAGTATTAGCGATCGCAACTCTAGCATTACAACAGCCTGCCCAAAGTAGCCAAGTACTGCAAATACTGGCCATCAACTGCCTAATTATTACTTTTTTGAGCGCTACCCAGGATATTGCAGGCGATGCCTATCGCACCGACATTTTAGAACCGATAGAATCTGAAACTGGGGCATCAGTCTGGGTGCTAGGTTATCGCGTAGCACTGTTTGTCACTAGTTCCTTAGCTTTGGTTTTAGCCGACCACATCCCTTGGAATGCTGTTTATCTCCTCATGGCAGTTTTAATGGCAGGGGGAATACTTACAACCTTGTCAGCACCAGCGGAACCAAAGGTGCGCGATGACACAGAAAAAGCACCTCTATCTTTTAAAGATGTAATTTTTCTGTTATTCATTACTGCCTTAGTAGCTGGGTTACTGGGAGGCGTTTTCGTTGGCTTTATCGCTCTACCCGTGTTTTATTGGCTATTGGCAGGTTTGATAATAGCCTGGATAGTCTCATCTTTGTTGTTACCCACTGAGTTACTCAGTGAAAACAGAGAAAATCGTGCCCCCCAAAATTTACAAGAAGCAATTTTTCTGCCGTTCAAAGAATTTTTTCACCGTTTTGGAATAGCTCAAGCTGGTGTAATTCTGATTTTCATCATCCTCTATAAATTGGGTGATTCCTTGGTAGGTATCACGGCAAATTTGTTTCTGCGAGAAATTAACTTTACCAAAACTGAAATTGGTGCAATTCAAGCGGGGATGGGCTTTCTAGCAACGACAGTTGGCGTGTTAGCTGCTGGCGTTATCATGCCTAAAATTAGCTTAAATCGCAGTTTATGGATATTTGGAGGGCTGCAATTACTCAGTAACTTGGGTTACTATGCCTTAGCGGTGACAGGCAAAGATTATTCGCTTTTAGTGCTGGCAGTGAATATCGAAAACTTCAGTGCTGGACTGGTGACAGTGGCAACAGTAGCCTTTTTAATGAATCTTTGTAACCACCGCTTTACAACTACTCAGTTCGCTTTATTCTCTAGCTTAATGGCTATTAGTAGAGATGTTCTCTCTGCTCCCGCAGGAAATTGGGCAAAGGCTACAGGCTGGCCCTCATTTTTCTTGCTGACCATAGTAGCAGCCTTACCTGGATTGCTACTTTTACCTTTTGTTGCCCCTTGGAATCAAAAGCCAGTGGCAATATCCAGACCAGGACTTGAGGAAGAAGAGGATTTATGGGGAACCAAGTAGTTATTATTGTCGGCACATTTATTCTCTTACTTACTGGTTTATTACTTGGCTACGTTCTTTCACAGTTAGTTTTAGGATTTCTGACATTTAATCTTTTAACTCTTTTCGGAACACTCAGTCTGATTTTAATTTTTGGTACACTCTATTACGTTTTATTTTGGCAATTAAAGAGAGAACAATCGCAAGTATCGCCAGTACAAAGACCTACTCAGGTAAACGAGAGCGTTAGCGAGAGCATATCTGAGAATAATCTCAAAAATAAGCTAATCGCTAAGTTAGGCGGTGATGTGGCGGCAGCCGAACGGTTAATTGAGCAGGCAAAACAGAATTATCCAGATATGCCAGATAGCTGGTATTGCGAAAGAGTACTCGATGATTTGGAACGCGATCGGCGGTAATTCGTAATTCGTAATTCGTAATTCGTAATTCGTAATTCAGTTGTAGCGTGTATTATCGCCCTTGAGTACGGCATCTTTTATCTGTTAGACGGTGCGTTACGGCGTTCAGCCTAACGCACCCACTGCTCAATCTTGGTGTAGCATGATGTTTGTAGGTTTAAAAAGTCGCTAAAATTATTTCAGAAAAATTTATAAATGTTCAGCTAGGTTCTCAAACAAAACCTAGGCAGTTGTAATCAAAACATGGCTATTTTTCGTCAATACATTGCCCCATTGCTCGTAGTGTTGGTATTTTTATTTGCTCTAGTAGCAGTTAGCGCTCGCATATTTTTACCCTCTGACATGGCAGCCCCCGCACCTATTGAAGAGGTAGGAGGGAATTTTTCACCCACTCATGCTCATTTGCCACCAGTAGCAAACAACTCAGCTAGTTAACTCAATAAGCAACTAAAGTGTCTGAGCAACTGCTACCGGGGTACTATATTCGTCGTGGTTCAACATTAGAGCGATCGCTGCTAGTAAAATTCATGCAGCGGACTTACCAGTATCTATTTCCAGACCAAGATTTTGCCCACCTCGCACGCACAGTCGAGCAATACCTGTCTAATGACACGCCTTTGTGGTGGGTGGATTTTGAGGGAGCAGGGGAGCATAAGAATCCAAATTTCTCCTCTGCCCCTCCGCCCCTCTGCCCCTCCGCCCCTCTGCCAGTCGCCTGCCTCTGGGTGGGCAATGCAATAGATCAAGTCCAAGGCGATCGCCATGCTCACATTTTTCTGCTCTTCGTCGAGCCAGAACATCGGCGGCGGGGTATTGGTACGGCTTTGTTGCGATATTTAGAAAATTGGGCGACTCAAAGAGGCGATCGCCAAATCGGATTGCAAGTGTTTCAATCCAACCAAGCCGCCTTAAATCTTTACAATCAACTGGGTTATCAAACCCAATCTCTGTGGATGGTAAAATCACTCCATATCAATAAAGAAACTGGTGCATAGAGTTAGCATCCTATAGCGCATTAGTTATAGCAATTCTCCTGCGGCTAACAGTCAACTAGATGGCTGAGAAAGTGTACAATAATTCAGTTAAAACCTATCAGGCTTTGACTTGTTGACGTAGGGGGTTACATATAAATCCCAATTGGGTATGTAAGTGAAATATGTATGACGAATACGATTTAAGCCTACTCGATGTCGAGGAAGAGCTAGAAAGCCCCCTAGATAAAATGGAGCCGCTAACTGCTGAGTCAGAAGTGGCAAAGCCCAATCCAGAAATGATGCTAGCTCTTCTGGAAAATCCCCAACCGCAACAAAGAATGCTAGCAGCTCGTGCTTTCTGTGACATTGAAGATGCACGAGCTATTCCCCATCTAATTCGCTTGTTAACTGATACCTGTCCTTTGGTGCGAGTCAGTGCTGCCTATGGTATCGGACGTAATCCCAGTCCCGATGCAGTGGAACCGTTAATTGCCCAACTCAACCGAGATTGGAATGGCTATGTACGTAAAGGTGTTGTTTGGGCTTTAGGAAACTGCCGCGATCGCCGTTCTTTAGCACCCCTAGCAGATGCCCTCAGAACTGATATTTCCGCAGTCCGTTTGTGGTCTGCTAGTGCCTTGGCGCAGATGGCAGACGTAGGTTATGAAGCTGTTGTCGGGGCAATCCCACCATTAATTGAAGCTTTAGTCCAAGACCCAGTAGCAGCGGTGCGGAGTAATTGCGCCTGGACAATTGGACAATTGTGTCGAGAACTACCTTCCAACATAGTATATGCTACAGCCATCGATGCACTGATTCAAGCCTTCGCCGAAGACCAAGATTTAGGAGTGCGCGAAGATGCTAAAGCCTCACTCTTGGGCGTAGGCGATCCCCGTGGCTTGCAGTTGATTGAAACTTTAGAACAAGAAGGTTGGTTCTAAACAGAGCAGGGGAGCAAGGGGAGAAATAACTCCTAACTCTTGTACAGACGCGTAGACGCTCGTAAGAGCGGCTTCTCGTAAGAGTATAATCGCGTCTCTACTCCTATGTCTCTTGCCATAATTTGGTACAAAATATAAAACCCGCCGAAGCGGGTTAAACACAACATAACTATGAACAACAAACTCTTGATTTAGCCGAAATACTTAATTTCAGCTTCCAATTGACGAACTAGCCTTTCGTCACCTTTTGCTTTGGCTACTTCCAAGCGATGCTCTATGTTTCTTTGAATATTCTGTCTATGGGTTTCTTTTGATTTGCTGACAGCTTGCAATCTATTTTGGCTCATAGTGATTACCCACTGTAATTGTTCTGTTTATGTCTTATTTTCCTAACATAACACATATTTTGTAGCTGTTGCTACAGAAAAATATGAATTAATATAATTTAACTGTCGAATCATGTCCAACAACCAGAACCTAGTGGCTCCACAAGCAAGAGTCCTTACACTGTTGAGCGATTTTGGCGATCGCGATGTGTATGTAGGCGTGATGAAAGGAGTTGTAGCCCAAATCAACCCCAAGCTGACAATAGTAGACTTAACGCATCAGATTCCGCCACAAAATATTGCCGCAGCTCGGTTTTGCCTGATGAATACTTACCCCTATTTCCCGGTGGGGACTGTACATGTAGCGGTAGTAGATCCGGGTGTGGGAAGTAGGCGAAGGGCGATCGCAGTAGAATTTGCTCAAGGGTTTCTAGTAGGCCCAGATAATGGCATATTCAGTGGAGTATTAAGCCAAAGTCCAGCGATCGCAGCAGTGGAACTCACAAATCTTAACTATTGGCGAACCCAAGAACCTAGTAAAACTTTTCACGGTAGAGATATCTTTGCACCAGTAGCGGCGCATCTTGCTAATGGCGTTCCTCTGGAACAGCTAGGACAAGAAATCGATCCAGCGACTTTGGTACAACTGGACATAGGTAACTGCAAAGAGACAGCAACTGGTGTCATGGGTTGCATTCAATATATTGATCGCTTTGGCAACTTAGTGAGCAATATTCCAGGGAGTTACGTGCAAGGTAAAACTTGGTGTGTGCAAGCTGTTGGGTTGACGATACCAGGGGGTGAAACTTACGGTGATGTCGAGACTGGCGAGGCGCTCGCTTTAGTAGGTAGTCACGGCTGGGTAGAAATTGCCATAAATAGCGGTAATGCACACTTACAATTACAAATCAAGTTGCAAGAGGCTCTATCAGTCATTAGTCATTAATTATTAGACTAGGTACTAGGGAATATTTCCAATTCTGTTATCACTGTTTTCTTATGACTACGCAAATAACTGCACCAGAAGTTTATCAGGGTCAATTTGGGGAATTTACAATTACTCAAAGCGATCGCACTGGCGTAATTATCTACCGCGCTGGGTTAATGGTAGCTGCACTTAGCTTTGCCATAGGCAGTGCTTTGGTGTTATTCAACAATAATCCGTCGGTTTTCACTGTGCTAACACCTCTGTATGCTTGTTTTAGTCTTGCTCTTGGTGTAAGTTTATTGACCATTCACATCTATATGGCATCACTGCACCGAGTGTTGCAAGCTTTTTGGGCGATCGGTACTATTGCATCAGTAGTACTGGCACTGTCTAGCAGTGAACCTTTAGCTGTTACCGTTTACAACCAACCCATTACCTTATTTGGATTAGGTTTTATCTTTGTTGCTTTGACGGGTATTTACTTCAAAGAAGCTTTTTGCTTCAATCGTTTGGAAACAAAAGTCTTAACCGTTATAGTTCCGCTACTATTGTTAGGACATTTAGTAGGAATTTTACCAACTCAGCCGGAACAAATTTTATTAGGAACTTGGGCAATTCTATTCTTGGTATTTGCTCTGCGTAAAACAGTGCAAGCAATTCCTCTAGATATCGGAGATAAATCTGTATTTGCTTATTTGAAAGAACAGCATTCAACTAAGATTTAATGCAGAAAAATCCTCAAGATAAAAAACTTCCAGAAATCCGGCTAATCAAACGCCAAGAACTATGGACACTTACGGCTCAGGGATGGGTGTTATTTCTTTCAACTTTTACAGCTTCAATGTTTTTTGTAATCGCTCACTTATACCCATTTCTCGCCGTAACCTCCCCGATTAAAGCAGCAGATATATTAGTTGTTGATGGCTGGATATCAGACTATGCACTAGAACAAGCAGCAGATGAATTTAAACGTGGTTCCTATCGCCAATTAATTACCTTAGGAGTTACCGTAGATAACGGTTATTATCTAGCTGAATACAAAAATTTTGCAGAAATTGGCGCAGCCACTCTCAAGAAACTGGGTGTAGCAAAAGAAAAGATAATAGCTATTCCTACTCCTAATGTAGTTAAGAATCGTACTAATGCATCTGTTGTTGCATTACTTCAGTGGATAACAGAGTCAAATTCAACCATAGATTCAATAAATCTGTTTACGACTGATGCCCATGCTCGCAGAAGCTGGCTGATATATCAAAAAATACTTTCTCCCAAAATTAAAGTGGGTGTAATTTCGGCTGAACCACCATATTATGACCCAAAGAAATGGTGGAATTCTAGCGAAGGTGTGCGGATAATTATCTCTGAAACCATAGCTTATATTTATGCCCTATTTGTTAATTAGAAAGCTTAAAGATCGAGAGTTAATAGTCAAGGGTCATCAGTTATATCCTCCCCTGTTCCTCTGCCCCTCTGCTCCCTCATCTGCTTTGCACGTCAATAGAGCAACCTAAAATGGGAATACTCAATCGAGTAGGGTGAGGATGCAAAAGTGGCAGAAGAACGTGCATATTGGCTTGCGTGGTCGCAAATTTCTGGGATTGGCCCAGTATTGCTGCGACGATTACAGCAGCATTTTGGCACGCTAGCAACAGCTTGGAAGGCTACTAAGGCACAGTTGGGAGAGGTGGAGGGTTTTGGTTTTCAGACATTAGAAAAGGTAGTACAACAGCGATCGCATCTGCATCCAGAACAACTACTTACCAAGCACCAGCAAGAAAACCCCTATTTTTGGACACCAGCAGATGCAGATTATCCCCGCTTACTGCTGGAAACTCCCAGTCCACCACCACTTTTGTACTATCGCGGTGAAGTTGAACTACAAGAAAATCTGGGACAAAAACCGATGGTTGGGATTGTCGGAACGCGCCAACCTTCCGATTACGGTATTCGTTGGACTCGCCAAATCAGCACGGCTTTGGCTAAAAATGGCTTTACAGTTGTTTCTGGTATGGCAGAGGGAATTGATACAGAAAGCCACACAGCCGCAATGAAAGCTGGTGGAAGAACGATCGCAGTTTTAGGTACGGGAGTCGATGTTATTTATCCACACAAAAATCGGGATTTGTACAAACAGATTTTGAGTGCAGGGTTAGTCGTAAGTGAATATCCAGGTAAAACCCCACCCGATCGCACTAACTTTCCCCGCCGTAACAGAATAATTGCCGGGTTAAGCCGCGCCATCTTGGTAATGGAAGCACCTTTAAAATCTGGTGCGTTAATCACAGCCACCTATGCGAATGATTTTGGCAGAGATGTCTATGCACTACCTGGCAGACTAGACGATCGCCCATCTCAAGGTTGTTTAAAGTTACTCAGTCAAGGTGCTTCTTTTATTCTCAAGGAATTAGACGAACTTTTAACAATGTTGGGAGCAGTACCACAGCTTGATGTAGTTGCAGCTTCACCAAAATCAGAACAGTTAAACTTGCCAAATTTATCGCCAGAACTACAACAAGTGATAAATGCGATCGCAGTTGATGCTTTGTCCTTCGATTTTATTGTGCAACAAACAGGCATGAATGCTGGCTCAGTTTCCAGTGCTTTATTACAGTTGGAACTCATGGGTTTAGTGTCACAACTGCCTGGAATGAGGTATCGTACTAATTCATAATCTTAATTAAGATATACACAACGAGGCTTGATACAGTTGGTTTTTGATTACTATACTTGGTTCCTGATTCCGCCCAGAGCGATAACATAAAAACAAATCAAAAAAAGGCGATTTTTATGGCAACCCAACTCGGTGAAGCCAAATCCTCAAAAGAACTGATAATATCTTGGGAAGCGTTGCCCGATGATTTTCAACTAGAGGATAAACCAGTGGAAAATACAGGTCAGCCAATATTGGCTGGCGCTTTGCGTGAAAGTTTAGAAATAAGTGGTTTTATCCAACCTCGAATGTTGATCGCCTCGAATTTTGGTCTTTGTGCAAAGTTGAACGGGCAATTTGTCGTTAAAACACCAGACTGGGTTTATGTTCCATCGGTGAATGATGTTTTAGAAGAACGTAAAAGCTATACACCCAATTTAGAGGGAAATATTCCAGCAGTTGTGATGGAATTTCTTTCGGACACTGACGGAGAAGAATATTCTTTTAAGCGAACTTATCCACCAGGAAAATGGTTTTTTTACGAACAAATTATTCAAGTTCCAATTTATGTAATTTTTGACCCAAATGGTGGTTTGTTAGAGTTTTATCAACTCGAAAATAGACGCTATGAGTTGCAGCAACCTGATGAAAATGGTCGCCATTGGATTGACTTTATGGGATTATTTTTAGGAACTTGGCAAGGAACAAAAGAAGCCCGTACTGGCTATTGGTTACGTTGGTGGGATGAGGCAGGTAATTTGTTACCTTGGGCAGTGGAACAGATTGAACAGGAACGTCAACGCGCCGAACAGGAACGTCAGCAAAAAGAACGGCTAATTGCTTATCTACAATCTCAAGGTATCGACCCGAATAATTTACCCTAGTGGAATTAAGTCAAAAGACAAAAGGCATTGACATGAAAAGCCGATGGATTGCCATGGCCGGTTACCGTTTTGATGGCACGCTGGAAACAACGGGTTTTATTTTGTTAAATGTGATTTCAAATCAAAACATTGTTGAAAAAAACGCTGGGGAATTTCTACACTTTCTCCCCAATGCAGATGAACATAAGAGGCATGAACATTGACAGGAAAACCCCATCCCTCATATCCCATATTTTCTTCACAATCGTAGCGGTAAGTTTCAAATAGAGGTTGAGTAGGAATTGGACTTAAACGAGAACGGTGAAATTCATGCCCGTAAATATTTGTACCTGCATTCACTAGCAGACTATCTTGCATAGCTATTGCACGACGATAACCTAAAGTAAGGCCCCCGCCCATCACAGCAGATGTGATTAACACTCCCACCATCGGCCAAGATTTACCTTCAAAATCGATAATTTGCTCGCACAAATACATCAATCCCCCACACTCGGCAATTGTGGGCATTCCCGCCAGAATTGCTGCTTTGACTGCATCACGGGCGCTAGTGTTTTCTGCTAGTTGCTGGGCAAACACTTCTGGAAAACCACCCCCAAAATACATTCCCCGTACACCTTGTGGTAGTTCAGCATCTGTTATTGGACTCCAAAAAACTAGTTCTGCACCCAAGTGTTGCAGCAAATCGAGATTGTCTTGGTAGTAAAAATTAAAAGCGCGATCGCGAGCAACTGCAATTCTGATAGGAGGTGGGGAAGATGAGGGGGAATTTTCCCTGATAAATTCTTCTGTGTCTTCAGATTTCAATAGGGGTAACAGGCGTTGCCAGTCGAAGCAAGTATCTCCTAAATCGGCAAGGCGAGTAATTAAAGTATTCAACTGTGGTAATTCTGCTGTCGGTACTAAACCGAGATGGCGATCGGGAATTGTAATGTTATCCTGACGGCGCAGCACGCCGAGAATAGGTAATTGTAAAGGTTCTAGGGAATCTTTGAGCAAGGATAAGTGGCGATCGCTACCCACACGATTTAATATGACTCCGGCTATTTGAATTGTAGGATCTAAAGAGCGGTAGCCGTGAGCGATCGCTGCCACAGAACCAGACAAGCGACTGCAATCAATCACCAAAACTACAGGCACATTTAGCAGCCGCGCGATATGAGCCGTGCTTGCAAAGTCAGTGCTGAGTAAATTCTGTTTATTTTTAAGGTTTAATTTTTCATTTTTAATTTCCTTGACTCCATCAAATAACCCCATGACACCTTCAACTAAAGCATATTCGCTCAATTGGCTATGACGAGCAAAACATTGTTGAACGTAAGCTTCTGAAGTCAGTACCGGATCTAAATTTCGACAAGCACAACCAGTAACGTGTTGATGAAACATCGGATCGATATAGTCCGGGCCGACCTTGAAAGATTGCACCTTGCTACCGCGACGGCATAAAGATGCCAAAAGGGTAAGTGTCACTGTTGTCTTACCCACCCCACTACGTTCTCCAGCAATAACTAAAGCCATAAAACAAACACCAAATTTAAACCACTAGCTCGATAAAACCGATCTTCATCAGAGCGATCGCGCACTTCCCCATAGTTTTCACGTCAGACTTCCATGCGACAACTATTTGGTGTCGTTCTACTCCGGCCACGCTTGCAACGCTGTCTCGACAACCCGCAGTAGTTCTGCCCGAGTAGCTCCGGTCGCCGCCAGGACTGACATTCCACAATTGATCGTCAAGACAAAGCGGGCGAGAGCGGCAGGGTCGGAATCGGCCGGTAAGTCGCCCTCCGAAATCGCTTGCTCGAAACGCTGACGCAGGGCGGTTTCACTTGAGGCTCGGTACGCGGACAACTCCTGCCGCATCGGATCTGTCGGATCTCCGCATGAAAGCGTGCCATGAACCCAGAGACATCCCGGTGGATTACGCGAATCGGTTCCCAGGTCAACAACCCCGTGCATCATCCGCTCGGCGACCGCACGCGCAGTCGGCTCTTTGAGAGCCTCACGAAGATAGACTGACGGCCCCTCAGCATAGCGTTCCAGCACTTTGCGGAACAGAGATTCCTTGTTGCCAAAGGCGGCATAAAGGCTCGGACGGTTGATACCTATAGCCTCTGTCAGATCCGAGAGGGACGTGCCCAAGTACCCCTTGCGCCAAAACACGTGCATTGCACGATCGAGCGCGTCATCGATATTGAACTCGCGGGGCCGACCCATCGCCGCAGTGGTTTTTTCCGGTTTCATACTCATCAGTACAATAGTTTCTTGACAGGCTCACGTCCATGTCTTATATCTATACCATACGATACAAAAATGTATCGCAACGACATATTCTAAGCACAAAAGAATACTATGAGTACCAAGAAACTCACAGGTAAGGTGGCACTGGTTACCGGCGGCTCACGCGGTCTAGGGGCGGCGATCGCCAAACGTCTCGCAGACGATGGTGCAGCCGTCGCCCTCACCTATACCAGCTCGCCACAAAAAGCCGACGAGGTGGTGTTCGCCATCGAATCGGCAGGTGGCCAAGCCTTGGCGATCCGCGCCGACAGTGCTGATGTCGAAGCGGTGAGAAACGCCGTTGCCGAGACAGTGAAAGTCTTTGGTCGTCTCGACATCCTCGTAAACAACGCGGGGGTCGCCGCTTTAGCTCCGATCGACCAGTTCTCGATGGATGATTTTGATCGGCTCGTCGCAGTTAACATCAAGGGTGTCTTCGTGGCAACTCAAGAAGCTGTCCGCCATATGGGCGAGGGCGGACGGATCGTCACGATCGGCAGCATCAACAGTGACCTCGTTCCCTTTGCTGGCGGCTCTGTCTACGCTTTGACCAAGGGTGCGATCGCCGGTTTTACACGCGGTCTTGCCCGCGATCTCGGCCCTCGCGGCATCACAGTCAATAACGTCCAGCCCGGCCCGACCGACACCGACATGAACCCGGCAGACGGGCCCTTTGCCGATGGGTTGAAAAAGATGATTGCCCTCGGTCGCTACGGACAGAGCAGCGAGATTGCTGGAATGGTTTCTTATCTCGCCAGTCCTGAAGCCGCCTTTGTCACTGGTGCAAGCCTCAAGATTGATGGCGGCTTCGCAGCCTGATCCGGCAATCAAACCAAAACCAAGAAAAGTCCCATGATGCAAATCGGAATCATCGGTGCGTTAAACGATGCAAACTTCTCAAAAGCAATAACCCGTTCTAGCTGTCCTAACGTCTGAAACCACAACGCAACTAAAGGAAATCTCATGTCACAGAAACTCTCAGAAAAAGTCGCACTCATCACAGGCGGCACCAGCGGTATCGGTCTTGCCACTGCTAAACGATTCGTCACCGAAGGCGCGTATGTCTTCATCACAGGTCGCCGTCAGAATGAACTCGATGCCGCTGTGAAAGAGATTGGTAAAAATGTCACCGGAGTTCAGAGCGATGCCTCAAATCTGGCAGACCTCGATCGCCTTTTCGCCACGATTGAGCAAGAGAAAGGTCGCCTTGATGTCATCTTCGCTAACGCTGGCGGCGGGGGAATTGCCCCACTGGGATCGATTACCGAGGAACACTTTGACAAAACCTTCAACACCAACGTCAAAGGTCTGCTTTTCACTGTGCAGAAAGCATTGCCTTTGTTGTCAGAAGGGGCTTCGATTGTCCTGAATGCTTCGACTACTTCTATCAAGGGCACCCCAGCGTTCAGCGTTTACAGCGCTACCAAAGCCGCCGTGCGATCGTTTGCCCGTAACTGGACACTCGACCTCAAAGAGCGCAAGATCCGCGTCAACTCCATCAGCCCTGGAGTAGTCCCTACCCCAGGCTACAATCTCATGGGACTGAGCGAGGAACAGGTGCAGGGTTTCGTAGCAAGCCAGGTCAACACCATCCCACTCGGGCGGGTGGGTACACCGGATGAGATCGCTAAAGCTGTGGTTTTCCTTGCCTCTGACGACAGCAGCTTTGTGAACGGTATCGAGCTGTTTGTCGATGGCGGCATGGCACAAATTTGAAGCGTCCCAAAAGCTTTCCAGACATACTGTTTAGGGACTTCCAACTAAAAAAATATCCCATCGCTTTGGCGAGCAGGGGGAGCAGGGGAAGCAGGGGGAGTAGGGGAGGAAGAATTTTATAATCGTCTTCGCTTTCAGAATTGAATAATTTAATTTCTGGAAGTCCCTCATAGTCCACTTCATGTTCAACTCTAATAACTCAAGGAGGCGATCGCCATGTTACAGAAGCTCTTGGAAAAAGTCGCGCTGATTACAGGTGGCACCAGTAGCATCGATCTTGCCACTGCTAAGCGATTCGTTACCGAGGACAGCAGCTATATTACTGGCATCGAATTGTTCGTTGATGGTGTGGCACAAATCTAATCGCTCTCGAACGGGGAAACTTGATTGAGAAAACCCGTCTTCAGCCATTTCTGGTTGGTGTAAACAACAATAGCAGAAGGTGCCTGAAAACTTGAGTGGTGTGGATGGCAGCATCTTCGCCGGGATCTGTTTTGACTGATGATTGAAAACAGCCACCACTCGTCTTTTTCACAATTTGAATAGAACTATTATATATGATTAGAGAAACAGGGTAACAGATTGGAAACCGTCTGTATCAAGCCATTTTCTGTGTATCTTAATTACGAATTATTATCATTCAGTCTGCGAATTAGGCGGGATAACTCACGAATAATATTCACTGCAATTTCCGGAGTTTCTTCAATTGCGTCATATAGTTGCTCTTGTGTCAGTTCCAGAAATTCGCAAGGTTCCAAAGTAGTTGCAGAGGCAGAACGAGGTTGAGTATCAAATACTGCCATTTCACCAAAATATTTTCCCTGTTCTACCTCTGCCAGGTTTTTATCCCCAATATGAACTTTAACTCGACCTGAGACGACAATGTAGAGCGATCGCCCCTCTTCTCCCTGTCTAAAGATGGTGTAATTAGCTGGAAATGACAACTCATGCATCACTGAAGTCAGCCGCACAATAAAATCATCCCGTAATTCTTTAAAAATCGGGACTCGCCGGACAAATAATAAACGGTCAACACTGCTGAGCATAACTACAATTTAAACATTGAATATCACCAACAATCTCAAAACCGAAGTGAGAGTGCGATTAGCCATGTTAACCTATGTTTCAAAACTTACATAGCGAACTGAAAATTCAGGTCAGTTGTCAGTTATCAACAGCCAAGAGTCAATAGTTCTTCTCCTCCTGCTCCCTCATCCCCCTCATTTTCCCCAATCCCCATGTTCTGGAAATGGTGCTTTCGACTATTAATATTATTCCTGGGGCTTTGGTTGCTCTTGGATTTGATTTCTCGCGTAGGAGCAGAGATTTTCTGGTTTCAGGAAGTCGGCTATCTCCAAGTATTTTTGCTGAGGGTAGTGACTCGCGGTGCTTTATGGGTAGTCGTGGCTGGCACAACTGTTGTCTATCTGCTAGGAAACCTCGCTTTGGCACAACAGCTGAAGTATCCTAAGCCTTTGAAAATTGAGCAAGTCGAGCGCGAGCAAGCAGGATTTAGCCGTGAGCTAAAAAACTTTCTCAGTCCCAAATATTCTAAACGTGATGATATTCGTAATTACAGCCAACGCTTTCTACCATTAAAGTTGCGCTGGCTTTTACCGCTAGTTTTGGTCTTGAGCTTGTTAGTGGGGTTAATGCTGTTTCACTACGGTGAAATTGCCCTATTCTACTGGCATTCTCAAGTTAGCAAAGCTAGTTTACCTATTCCTGACCTGTTTCGTCCAGAAATTATCTGGCAATTCTTCAAAGAGATAGTTTCTCAAATCTGGTATCTTGGTTTGCTTGTGGGAATAGCGATCGCTATATTAATCTATCCCCAATTGCTCTTAGCGATCGCAGTTTTGTTCAGTGTCGGGTTGGGGTTAATTTTGTCTCAACACTGGACAAAGGTGTTGCCATATTTCTACCCCACTACCTTCAATAATTCTGAGCCTCTATTTGGTCAAGATATTAGCTTTTATGTATTTTCCCTGCCTGCCTGGGAATTGCTAGAACTCTGGCTGATGGGATTATTTTTGTATGGCTTTGTTGCCGTTAGCCTTACTTATCTCCTGTCGGCAGACAGTCTCAGTCAGGGAATATTCCCTGGTTTTTCAACCCAGCAACAGCGTCATCTATCCGGCTTGGGAGGATGTCTGATGCTGGTGGTAGCCTTGAGTTATTGGCTGAGTCGTTATGAATTGGTTTATTCCACCCGTGGGGTGAGTTATGGTGCCAGCTATACCGATGTTACAGCTCAGTTGCCAGCTTACACTGTCTTGTGTGTCTTGGCAGTGGCGATCGCCTTTTACTTATTTTGGCGAACGTTGTTTTGGCGACCTAAATTTCAGTATCGCCAATCAGTACTTTACGGGTTGGGGGTATATCTGGCGCTAGTCGTAATGGGTGGTTTTATCCTGCCGAATGCGGTGCAATATTTAATTGTCGAGCCTAATGAATTGCAGCGAGAGCGGGCATACATTCAGCGTACTATTGCCTTGACTCGGCAGGCATTCGATTTAGAAGCAATTGATGCCAGAATCTTTAACCCCCAAGGAACGCTGACTGAAGCCGATCTGCAAAAAAATGAGCTGACGATTCGCAATATTCGCTTGTGGGATGAGCGACCGCTGTTAGAAACTAATCGACAACTACAACAAATTCGACCATATTATCGGTTTCCTGATGCCGATGTCGATCGCTACACTTTAGAAACAGATGTCGTTGAACGCAGATCGGCTGCTCCCCAAAAGCCGCCAGTATCTGAGCAAGAACCAACTAACACCACAGAACGACGACAGGTATTGATTGCTGCACGAGAATTAGATCACAGTGCTGTGCCCCAGCAGGCTCAGACCTGGGTAAACCGCCATCTAATTTATACTCACGGCTACGGTTTTACTGTTAGCCCAGTGAATACAGTTGGACCGGGTGGACTACCAGAATATTTTGTTAAAGACATTAGCGGCAATAGTAGTGCCCTGACTACTTCTAGTGAAGCCATTCGTAAAAGCATTCCCATTGGGCAACCCCGAATTTATTACGGTGAAATTACTAACGCTTATGTAATGACTGGCACGCGAGCTAAAGAACTGGACTATCCCAGTGGCAGTGACAATATTTACAATACCTACGATGGTCGGGGTGGTATTAAAATTGGGTCACTGTGGCAACGGTGGCTATTTGCCATGTATTTGAAAGACTGGCAAATGGTATTGACACGGGATTTTCTGCCTGACACAAAAGTTTTATTCTGGCGGAATGTAAAGCAACGAATTCAGGCGATCGCACCTTTTTTAAAATTTGATAGTGACCTCTATCTAGTGGCAGCTAATGCCAATCTTGACAAGACTAATCCAGATTTTTCCACCAATAACAACTATCTTTACTGGATGATCGATGCCTACACAACAAGCGATCGCTATCCCTACTCAGATACGGGTAGCGAAGGTATAAATTACATTCGCAATTCAGTCAAGGTAGTGGTTGACGCTTACCACGGCACGGTTAATTTTTACATTGCTGACTCTAGCGATCCAATAATTGCCACTTGGTCAGCTATTTTTCCGAAGCTGTTCAAACCGCTCAGTGCTATGCCAATTAGCCTCCGCAGTCATATCCGCTATCCTGTGGATTTCTTCAAAATTCAGTCTGAGCGGTTGATGACATACCACATGACCGATCCCCAGGTATTTTATAACCGGGAAGACCAGTGGCAGATTCCTAACGAAATTTATGGCAGCAAAGCCCGACCAGTAGAGCCATACTATTTGATTACCGGCCTTCCTACCGTACCTTTTGAAGAATTTATCTTACTTTTACCCTACACTCCTAAACAGCGGACTAATTTAATCGCTTGGTTGGCAGCGCGATCGGATAGCGTGAACTACGGTAGGCTGTTGCTGTATATCTTTCCCAAGGAACGCTTGATCTACGGGCCAGAGCAAATCGAAGCCCTGATTAACCAAGACCCAGTAATTTCTCAGCAAATTTCCTTATGGAATCGCCAAGGATCGAGAGCAATTCAGGGCAATCTGCTAGTAATTCCGATTGAGCAATCTCTGTTATATGTCGAGCCAATTTATCTAGAAGCCAGCCAAAACAGTCTGCCAACTTTGGTGCGGGTAGTTGTAGCTTACGAAAATCGGATTGTCATGGCCCAAACCCTAGAACAGGCATTGCAGGCAATCTTCAAACCAGAAGTGACACCAGCCCCTGCGATTATCCGTCCCGTAGAGCAGGCAGTTCCACCTGAGTAGGGGGAGCAGAGGAGCAGAGAGGCAGAGGGGCATAGGGGCATAGGGGCATAGGGGCAGGGGAAGTAAATTCTTCCCTCCCTTGTCTCCCTTATTCCCCAGTCTCCAGTCCCTTTTACCTTATCTTTGTCATTTTGCTGTCATATCTGTGTTTTAGGTTAGAAATAAGCAGCAAAAGTATTAATTTACGGAGAATCTCTACCGAGGTGGCTTCATGGAATGGCAAGTGCTATGCCATTGGATAACTCAGGAACACAAGCGCCAATTATCCCGAATGATTTGGCTAGGATGGGCAGCGATCGCACCGATCTTAAATGGGTGTGAGCAAGTAATTGAGTATTTACCACCCTTACCAAAGATCGAAGTACCATCAGGTAAGCCCCCACAACCCCCTGTTTCTCCTCAATCCACTCAAATTACCCAAATGGAGGCAGCAGTTCGCCAAGGTATTAACCAAGTGCGGCAGAAAGACGGACTACAGCCGCTACAAAATAACGAAAAACTAGCACAGGTTGCCCGTAACTACAGCCGACAGATGGCGCAAAGAAACTTCTTTAGCCACACTGGTGCTGATGGTAGCACTTTACAAGACAGAGTCCGCGCTGGTGGTATTTCCTATTGGATTGTAGGAGAGAACTTGTTCAAAAGTCAGAACATTTCTAAACCCGTTCCAGCAGCTGTTGAAGGTTGGATGCAAAGCCCAGGACACCGAGAGAATATTCTACGTCCTGTGTTTAGAGAAACGGGTATAGGCGTATGGCGAGTTGGCAACACATACTACATCACACAGTTGTTTTTGCGACGTTAGAAAGTTGTTCTCTCTAGGCAGGACAAAAGTCAACACCCGTCAACTCACTACAAGAAAGCTTGCCATGAATTAATGCTGTTTATCTTTATTGTGAATTGCTATAACTGCACCAATTTTCTAGCCACCTTGCTCTTTAATTTCTCTGTGTGCAGTTCTGTTTACAGAATAGGTACTTCCCCGAAAGCTCAATTTACAGGTTTCTGGTGCTATGGGTACTCCAGCCGATTGGGCGTTAGAATCGATACGAACA
The DNA here is from genome assembly GCF_034531165.2 of Dendronalium sp. ChiSLP03b. NCBI lineage: Bacteria > Bacillati > Cyanobacteriota > Cyanophyceae > Nostocales > Nostocaceae > Dendronalium > Dendronalium sp. ChiSLP03b. The sequence goes on from NZ_JAVRBR020000142.1 coordinate 45,592, forward strand.
AAATAAGTACTACCCCGAAAGCTCAATTTACAGGTTTCTGGTGCTATGGTTACTGCATTTGATTTGGTACAGGGATCGGCATGATAGGAAACCCCACGGTACATCAAGCTATAATCTGGTTCAGATTTCCGAACTGGCTGTTGTGGATATTCTGTTTCTCTGCTGACCACCTTGCTAGTGTAGTACTCGTAGCTTGTACTGAGCGGGATAGAAATCAATAGTAGAAGTAGGATCTGCCAAGGAGCTAAGATTAAACCCAAAATCAGGCTGATAGCTGCAAATACAGCCACAAGATGTGCAATTTCATTATTATTCTTTTTTAATAAAAAATAGCTAGCAATGAAACAACTGCACAGTAGAATCAAAAAGCACAAAGCCATTTTTCCTAACTTCTCAAATAAAAGCTAAGGGTTTATAAAGCAGATTGAATTTGTTTTGAAAATCGTTGTTTATTTTACCTCAGAACATGATTTGAGGTTACCGTACTATTTGAGGGAAAGTATACTTATAGCGTCTGTAATACCTCGATCGCGCGATCGAATTACTCAGTAATGGCTGCCGCAAAACCCAATAAAAAGGCTCTAAAACGAGTTATTAATTCCCTTGCTTATTTTTTCTTAACTTGCGCCCAATTCAGAGAAAATTTCTGATTAACACTCTATGTAGACATTAGTTTTAATCTATGCCAGATTAAATCCTCACTCGTTGTTATCTGGTGATTCGTTAGAGAAATCATCAAGAAGACAGACTCAGGATAGGTGCAGCGATCGCAACCCCAACCTAGACTACAAGTCTAGCCCCATGATTACAGGAACCCCTTGTGAGAGCTAGATGGATCGTTACATTGGACTTTCATTTGGCTCTGCCTGAAAACTTAAACAATTATCCTGTGGGACTTCATCAAGCGATCGCAACGGGATATGAAACTATTTTTTAAGCAATCTACGCTTTACCTAGCTTTGCTAGTGACTGGATGCATCTCTACTAGAGATGTCAGGAATGCTCAACCACCACCTGTACCCAACTTATTACCACCAACACGTTCAACCACTGACGTAAATTATGTGACGCGGGTTGTGCAGCAAGCAGGCCCCGCAGTAGTGCGAATCGATTCGACACGCACTGTTGAAGCATCCCCCGTTCAAGATCCTTTGTTGGAACGTTTTTTCGGCAGACAGTCGCCTCCTCCAGAACGAGTACAACGGGGTATTGGTTCTGGGTTTATTACTAGTGCTGATGGGCTAATTTTAACCAATGCCCATGTGGTCGCAGAAGCGGATAATGTCACAGTGGTATTGAAAGATGGTCGCCGCCTTCAGGGCAATGTGGTAGGTGCTGACCCTGTTACTGATGTTGCCGTGGTCAAAATTAAAGCTACGGGACTACCAATAGTCAAGATCGGCAATTCAGATAATTTATTACCAGGACAGTGGGCGATCGCTATTGGCAACCCTTTAGGACTCGATAACACAGTTACTCAAGGAGTTATCAGTGCCACTCAACGTTCTATTGCAGATTTAGGTGTGCCAACAGAGCGTGTTGACTTTATCCAAACTGATGCAGCGATTAATCCAGGTAACTCTGGCGGGCCTTTACTGAATGCGGAAAGTGAAGTGATTGGGATGAATACTGCCATGATTCGGGGAGCACAGGGATTAGGTTTTGCCATTCCCATCAATACTGCTCAACGGATTGCAGCACAATTGATAGCCAAAGGACGAGTAGACCACCCCTACATCGGCATTCAAATGGCGCAGTTGAGTCCAGAGTTGCGAGCTAAAATCAATCAGAGCAAACTTGGTTTGATAATTAACCAAGATACAGGCGTAATCGTTCTGGGAATTGTCCGCAACTCACCTGCGGCTCGTGCAGGTTTACGTCCAGGTGACATCATTGAAAGTATCAACGGTGTTGCCATTAAAGATACACAGCAAGTGCAACAACAATTGGAAGCGGTCAAAATCGGCGATCGCTTGCAAATTACAATCAATCGTAACGGCAAAAGACTAGCGATCGTAGTCAGACCAGAGGCTTTACCAGCAAAAGAGGCTGGCTGAAAGAAGAGCTAAGTAAGTTCCATCTTTTTTACCCTTACCTTCTTCTGTGAACGTTTGCAATAAATCTAATTTACATCTCCAGGCAATATCTCTCTATCATTTGCCAGAGGAAGCCACGGACTGCTTTTTCTATGCTTTTAGTGATTGAGTTCCCAACTTCCAACTCCTCACTCCCTATCCCAATATGCAAGGATTTCGCTTAGGTTCTATTTTCGGGTTTGAAATCCGAATAGACTTGTCTTGGTTATTAATTTTCTTCCTAGTTCTCTGGACTTTAAGCGCAGGTCTATTTCCAGAAGACTATCCAGGACTAGCCAATGCCACTTATTTTGTCATGGGATTAGTAGCAACGCTGCTGTTCTTCGCATCGCTGCTGGCTCATGAGCTTTCTCACTCCTTCGTAGCTAGGGCAAAAGGAATTCCCGTCGAAGGTATCACCCTGTTTATTTTTGGTGGAGTCTCGCGCACTCGCATGGATGCAGAAACACCTGGTGATGAGTTCCAGATAGCTGGCGTTGGGCCTCTAACCAGTGTGGTTCTTGCTGCTCTTTTCGGCTTGATTTGGTATGTCAGCAAAAATGCTGGATGGAGTGTGGTAGTTACAGGTATTGCATCCTACCTAGCCTCTATTAACCTTGTCTTGGCTATTTTCAACATGCTGCCAGGGTTTCCTCTAGATGGCGGTCGCGTTTTCCGTTCTATTATCTGGAAGTACACTGGCGATCGGGAAAAAGCCACAAAAATCGCCTCTACAGGTGGTAAATGGTTAGGTTACTTGCTAATTGCCCTTGGTTTCTGGCAGTTATTTAATTCCTCTGTTTTGAGCGGACTATGGTTTATCTTGATTGGTTGGTTCTTATACAACGCCGCAGAAGCTAGCTATGAGGAGGTTTTGCTGCGTACAAGTTTAAAAGGAGTACGGGCGCAGGAAATCATGACACCCTATCCAGAAACGGTAAGTCCCAATCTCACACTTCAAGAGCTAGTAGATAAATATTTCCTCAGTCGTCGCTACCAGTCATTTCCCGTAACACAAGACAGTCACCCTGTAGGCATTGTTACTTTAAATCAAATTAAGGATATTCCGCGAGAAGAATGGACATATCAGACTGTTAGAGACATCATGATTCCCACAGATAACGGAGTTACAGCTCGTCCAGAAGAGCAAATGTCTCAGGTTTTACAAAAAATGCAGGACTCAGGAGTACGTCGCGTACTAGTGACTCAAAATGGCTTACTTAAAGGCATTATTACTGCTAATGATGTAGCTAGTTGGCTGCAACGACACCGAGATTTTGGTCAAGCTGCTTAACTCTCTAAGTACACGCTACCGTAAAAGGGGTTCGGAAATATCGAGAGTTGATGTTGGGTTTCACTCCGTTCAAACACCACTTTGCTCAAGTCGAGCCACTGCCTGCGAAGGACACTGCGTTGGGGAGGCAGCGCGGTGGACGGGTTCCCCGAAAGCGACTGCCGTCGGCTTTGCCGACTTTTAGACGCGCTCTGCCAGGCTTCCCGTTCGCATTCGCGTTTCCGAAGGAGAAGGGTAGCAAGTGTGCGTTGGGGTTCCCCCCGTTGTGGCAAGTGACTCCCCAACCTATGAATAATTAAATTCCATACCCTTTTTGTAGTGGGCTGTACTAAGTAAGTAGCCGTAAATATTTATTATTGGAATAAGGCAATCCTAGTTGACGCAAGCTAGGAAAGCTGAGGGATCTGTCCCTTTTTCATCACTTTGCGGTAAAAATTTTCATTCTGGCTGCCTCTTAACTTAATCCTATTTAAAAAGATTTTTCGGAGAAAATTCACCCTTTTTAGCTGAGTATTCTGAGCAATTTTTAGCTTCTTCTGTGAGAACAATAGAAGGCTTTACAGCACATTTAAGATAATTATTATTAGCATAAAATTGACAGTTTTTACAAGGTACTTGATGTAGGGTTTTAACTGTAAAAACCATCTTATTATCTAAAACTCTCCTAATCTTTTGTAAAATCAGAAAAAAAATTATCCAACTAACAAGCAAACCAACAGGAGTCAAGGATACGACTATATCGGGTACATTTGAACTATTAGTTTGTACTTGCTCTTGTTTGACTTCACTCCGCGTTATCTGATGAAGTTTTACATCTGCTGCCAATCTCTTTTGCATTATTATCTTAATAGACATATTATTTATCCTTGGCTATGTATCTTTAACGCCTTGATTTTTGATACAAAGATAATTTGTATTTGTGAAACAGCAATTATTTATTCCGATGTAAAGATAAAGGCTAATAAAGTTAAAAGCCTAATCATTTACTACTTGCCGTTGACCAGGACAAGACGAGAAAAGGTAAGGCTACTGGAGATAAAAAATACTTCATATGTGGGATGACTTCTTACTGATTTGTCTTGGTCATTTCTTGGCCAGTCTATTTCAGCCAAAGCCTTGCAGTTACCGTAGGTAAGGATCTGAAGTCATGCTCTATCTCAGTGGCTTGTGAAAAATAGAGTATCAGCAATATTCTAATTATATGTTTAGCAAATGAAAATTTATCCTATCTCTGTCGATGGTTTTGCTTACTATTGATAGTTATATATCTAAAGGTATATACTAAGAGTTTTTATGATAAATATATTGCTATGTATATTTTGATGGTACTATAAATTATACTAATGATTGTAGTATTTAACTATTGATTGCGATTATTCATGTTCGTATGAAATGACATAATTTTTATATTAGTAGTTGTTCAAGTGGATTTTAAAGTGCTTTAGTTATCTCTATTGTCTTGGTATCTTTTAATTGTGTTATCTTACAATTTATGGCGGCATTGCCTAAAAATATAGGAAAATCATATTTTGATTTACTAATTAGATGACAGCAAAGTTTCAGTTGTTTGACTAAAAATGTTGATATTCTAGCAACGATTTATGATTAGGTTTGTGCATAAGATAAGTGCTTTTTTGCTAACAGTGATTATGGTGGGGATGCTGCTAATTGCTTGTGAGTCATCATTACCACAAGCTGATTCACAATCTCCAACAGCAAATCCAAATCCTACTCCTATTACGGCGCTTCCCCCTGTAGCTTCTCCTGATGGGGAATTAAGTGCCTACCCCGCGAAGTTACCACCATTGCCTTATGATTATGGGGCACTAGAAAAAGCTATTGATGCTGAAACAATGAAATTGCATCATGACGCGCACCATGCTAGCTACGTCAATAATCTCAATAATGCTTTAAAAAGGTATCCGGATCTGCAAAAAAATAGTGTCGAAGCTTTGCTCAAAGACTTGAATAAAGTACCCGAAGATATTCGTACAAAAGTACGGAACAATGGTGGCGGTCACCTTAACCACACAATTTTCTGGCAAATCATGAGTCCCCAAGGTGGTGGAGAACCGACAGGAGCGATCGCTCAAGAAATCAACCAGACTTTTGGCAGTTTTGATGCATTTAAAAAACAGTTTAATGCAGCAGGTGGCGATCGCTTTGGTAGTGGTTGGGTTTGGCTAGTACGTAATCCCCAAGGTAAACTCCAGATTGTGAGTACAGCGAATCAGGATAACCCGATTACAGAAGGTTTATATCCGATTCTGGGCAATGACGTATGGGAACACGCTTATTATCTGAGATATCGCAACCGTCGTCCTGAGTACCTAAATAATTGGTGGAATGTAGTGAATTGGTCTGAAATCAACAGACGCAATCAAATCTCGTCAACAAAGTAATATTTCCATTAGATAGGTCTTATTGACAATAATTGACCTATCTTTTTATCATCTTTTGGTCAACTTAATCCATCACAAAGGTTGCGAGACGCATGTTGCTCCGTTAGGCGATCGCCTGAATCGGTGTTCTAGTTATGAAGTTTCAATTTTGAATTCCTTGAAGCGGTTGACTGCGCCATATATTAATTTTCCTGTCAAATCCACCACTGGCAAGGGTTTGACCATCTGGACTAAATGCGATCGCACTTACCCAATCGCTATGTCCATAAATTGTATTTAATAACTCGCCTGTGGTTAAATCCCACAGTTTTATCCCATCTCTACCAGCACTAGCCAGGGTTTGTCCATCAGGGTTGATTGCGATCGCATTCACCCAATTGTTGTGTCCTGTGAAAGTACGGATTGGTTGTCCAGAGTTAATATTCCACAGTTTAATCGTGCGATCGCGGCTACCACTGACTAAATTTTCTCCATCTGGGGTAAAAGCTACGCCACTAACTGCATTAGCATGTGCTGCCAATTCTCGAATTAATTTACCAGTACTTAAGTTCCAAAGCTTAATTACACCTTTGCTGTCACCACTAGCTAAAGTCTGACCATTAGGACTCATAGCCAAAGTATAAATTGAGTTATCAAAGCGTACTAAAGTAGCCAATGGACGCTGCTGTCGCAAATCCCACAAGCGAATTCCGTCTAAAGCACCACTGATGAGAACTTTACTATCGGGAGATACAACTAAAGACAATACATTACTTGTATGTCCTACAAAAGAGCGACTAAACCTATTATTTTTCAGGTTCCAAAGGTTAATAGTGTTGTCATTACTACAGCTAGCTAGGGTTTGTCCATCCGGTGAAATCACTAAAGATTCTACAGATGTTTTGTGCCCTTTCATTCGCCCCACTAATTTGCCTTTTTCTGCATTCCACAAACGAATTCCCCCTTCATTGTCAGCACCGCCACTAGCCAGAATTTTGCTATTTGGACTAAACACTAAAGATTTGACAGTTCCTGTATGTCCGAGCAGGCTATAAACTAGCTGGGGATTGGCAAAGCTTCTCGTTTGGGAATTTGGTGTTACTTGCAAGGCAGCATCAGCAATATGAATATAAAACCCTTGCCAGATTACTGGAAGGGCGATCGCTGCCATAAATGCCAGAATAATGTACGGGCGTAGTACAAAATTACCTTTACCACCTCTTCCCTCACGACTCACAAATTTTTCCTCACTATTTGAGTAGTTAAGCCATTTTATTGCTAAAAACTACGAGTTGAAAAATAAGAACCGTTTCTTTACTCAGCAACGCCAACCGCAACCACTTGCTACCCTACGGGAAACCGCTCCCACGAGGTATACAACAATAAGGAAAACCCCCGTACAAGCTTCTACAGCAATCCTGTACGGGCACAAGTTTTTGCACTCCTCCTCACTCAGTAAAGCGACTTTCTTTACTTGGGGAGACCGCAAAACCCTTACGAGTGGCGCTCGTTCCGACGCTCGATAACGCTTCGCTATCGCTACCACTAACGACACTTCCTACCCTGCGGGAAGGCGTTCCGCGTACAACGGAGGGAACCCCACGCCAGTTCTCTCAAGTCGGCACAGCCGTCCACGAGACTGGCTCCGCAACGGAGTGTCTCACCGCAATAGCTCCTCAGCATTCCCTAATAGGGTGGCTTCTTCTTAGTAACGGTCAGCATGGGTAGAGTCGGACTAGATGAGCGAGAAGGCAAGTAATGTTGTACCACAGGCTCCTCTGGGGTAGAACGGCGTTGCTGGATACGCCACAATTTCCAGGCAAGGGTTATCCCTGCTGTCCCCAAACCAAAGGCAAACAATGACCAGCTATCATCTAATCCACCAATCAAGGCGTCTACCACACCTACGGTAATCAATACACTGATTAGTGGGTCTTTCCTGTAGGTTGACTTCAAAAAACGAGGTAATACAGCATTCATCACAGTTTGGTTTTTCCAGTTCACCTTTTGTGTCAATTTACCGAGAATACCTCACCTGCAAGTTGCCTTTCTGATGAAAAGCATCTAAATATTATAATTTTCTTCAGTAGGGTAATTAAGTGTAGTAATTAACCATCTTGCGTGAGTCATTTGCAAGTCTAAGATAATACTGACACTCTCGGACGTACTTCATAGTTATAAACGGCAAGTCATAAGAGGTAGTTCGCTATCAATCAATATAGTCAAAACCAGCTAGGTATTCCAGCTGGTTCAAACTTTTCTAATTACTAGCTTACAACTTACCGAAACAGGGCGGAGGAACCGAAGAGCGGGGAAAGATAAAACTCTAGCCTGCTACCTTCTGTCTCCTCACTCAGAACTATTTCAGTCCGAGCCATGAAAGCACACCTTGATTGGTGACGTACTCAATCAACACCATCAAGCCAAAGCCAATCATTGCAGCTCGACCATTCAATCGTTCAGCATACTCATTAAAACCAAATTTAGGGTCTTCTAGTTTAGGTGTAACTGTTGGTTGTGGTTGTGTCATTTTCAAAAAACCTCTTTTCGGCAAACGGGATTTGATAGCGAGAAGTCTAAGCGGAGGCTTTCTCCAAGTAGAACTTCAATGGGTTTTGAACTGATTGCATGGCTTGAACCCCAAGATAGCTTGAAAAATCTAGCAGGTTATTAGGATGAAGCTATGCAAGAGCGCTGTTAACAAATTGTAATTATTCTTTATATATTGTAGAAATCTTACGTTAATAGTCAAGAGTAAGAGTTTGAAGCTTCCATAGTGGGGTTGAAAACGCTAGGTTGGTATGTAGTTAAGCTGAATACGGAAGTGCTGGTCTCTTACTGGCAGGCTAAAGTTGAACAAAAAATCATTAGAGGCTGTACATGGAAATTGGCGTTCCCAAGGAGACTAAGGATCAGGAATTTCGGGTAGGTTTGAGTCCTTCTAGCGTGCGGGTGCTAAAGGAAAATGGTCATACCATCTTTGTTCAGACACAGGCAGGTAGCGGTGCTGGATTCACAGATGATGATTACATAGGCGCTGGGGCAGAGATTGTCCCCACATCAGAAGCGGCTTGGAATCGAGAGTTAGTTATCAAAGTCAAAGAACCACTAACAAGTGAATATAAATTTTTGCAAAAGGAACAAATATTATTTACTTATCTGCATTTGGCTGCCGATCGCAAATTAACTGAGAATTTAATTGATTGTGGCACTTGTGCGATCGCCTACGAAACCGTAGAGCAACCCGGTGCTAACAGACTGCCTTTGCTCACCCCCATGAGTGTAATTGCAGGTCGGTTATCAGTGCAATTTGGGGCCAGGTTCCTAGAACGCCAGCAGGGAGGCAGGGGCGTACTTTTAGGGGGAGTTCCTGGAGTCAAAGCAGGGAAAGTAGTGATTTTAGGTGGGGGCGTTGTCGGTACAGAAGCAGCTAAAATCGCCGTAGGCATGGGTGCGATCGTGCAAATTTTAGATGTAAATGTTGAACGTTTATCCTACCTAGAAACTTTATTTGGTTCTAGAGTGGAATTGCTTTATAGCAACTCTGCCCATATCGAAACCGCAGTCAAAGAAGCTGACTTGCTGATTGGTGCTGTTTTAGTCTTAGGACGTAGGGCACCTACACTAGTATCCCGCGAATTGGTCAAACAAATGCACCCTGGTTCTGTAATTGTTGACGTTGCCGTCGATCAGGGTGGTTGTATAGAAACCTTACATGCCACATCCCACACCAATCCGGTGTACATAGAAGAAAGCGTAGTACATTATGGTGTGCCCAATATGCCAGGGGCAGTACCTTGGACAGCAACCCAAGCACTCAACAACAGCACACTACCTTACGTCGTCCAATTGGCAAATCTGGGCATCAAGGCACTGGAAGTCAACCCAGCCTTAGCTAAGGGTGTAAATGTGCAAAATCATCGCTTAGTGCATCCTGCCGTCCAAGAGGTGTTTCCTGATTTAGTCAATTAATTTCACAAATAGTAAACTCAACTGAATTTTTACGGGAGTTGGAAACTCGATTGTAGAGAGAGAATAAGGGTGTGAAAAAGTAAGGTGTAGGAAGAATTTTCAACCATTCCCAACTCTAAATTAAAATCACACAAAAATCATTTCTCCTACACCCCACACCCTTAATGCCCAATAAGTTGTGTATGCTGAGACATCAGGACTTACGCACAGGTAACGGAAAATCGAACCACAGAGAAGCCAGTGCGTTGGGCGGGTTCCCCGACTTGAAGCAGCTGGCGCGACGCAGAGGACACGGAGAAATTGGAGTTTGAGAGATTTCTTGCGTAAGTCCTATTTATATTATTAAGGTGTCCAAGTACAAGGCAGTCACTGTTTTAAAAGTGCTAGCCTTTGGCAATTAGGCTAATTGTCTTATCAAATACACCAATGGGTTCCTGCTCAATACCTGGCATCACAACCAAGCTCAGCGATGCGAGTCTACAAGCATCCCTTATAGTGCCTTATGGGGTGCAAACTCTAATTGTTTGTTTGTGAGTAGCACATCGCCAGGATATCTAACCAATATTTGGAAATTATTTAAATACTTCAACAGTTTTCCAATTGTAGCTTGTCCCTCGTATATTTCTCTATAGCTGTATTCCGTGTAGAGAAAACGCGTCTTCTTTAAAGCTTTTTTTCCGCCTCGGAATATATCTAGCTCGGCACCCTGAACATCCATCCAGATAAAATCGATGCTCTCAATTTCATGTTCCTCGCACCAATCGTCCAGTGTTACTGTTTTGACTGTTATGGCGCGATCAAATTTTATCCAAGGATGCGATACAAGATGATCTTTCGGTTTTCTAATAGAACCTGAAAGATCCCAACCATCAGGCATCATTTCAGCTTCTTGTTCATTTTTGTGACCGCCACTTTGATAAAATTCAATCTCACCGTTAAGATCGCTTAATGCAATTTCAAAGAGTTGCAAATTGGGGTGCTGACCTACTTTTTGTTTAAAACGAGTTGCTGCTCTAGGATCGGGTTCAAAGCAATAAACCTTGGGATTCTTAAAAATTTGTAAAAACCAAAGTGTGTGCGAACCATCATTGCAGCCGATCTCTAAAATTGTAGGATCGGGTTTGCCGACGCATTCCTGTATTAGTTTCTTACTAATACCAGAATAAGATACTGGCGGGAGTCCTTGAAAAAAGTCATAGATAGACCTCAAATGCCTTTTAATGCGAGGAAAGTGAGTCAGCATATCTATGAGAAGCTGCATATTTATACCTCATACTTCCTGTATTGCCTAACTATTTATTTAACCCCAGTGTGAAATTTATTACAACTATCGCCGAGATTTTTCCGCACAACTTCGATAAAGCGTTATGGTGCGATCGCTAGGCATGAAAGCGTCTATCCTGAAAAATGTGGCTACGATTGGAGGAAATTCGTGGAATTTTTATCCGAAGTCGCAATTACGCATCTGAATTATTGTCAACTCAAGGTTTTAACATGGACGAGGTTTAGTTTTAGAACCTACCAAATTAGCAATAGAAACGATCCCAGGAGAGTTTGTTCCGGATAAACGCCCTGTAGAAGCACAACAGTAGGAGATTGTATGGAGACGCTAAAGTATTTTCTTCCCCAAGTCTGGTTTGTGATTTTAGCTCTCTTCCTCTTCCTTTACGTGATGCTAGATGGATTTGACTTAGGGGTAGGCATTTTGTCTCTTACCTCCTCCGATGAAAAACGGCGGAGCATTTTGATGACTAGCTTGAGCAACATTTGGGATGCCAATGAAACTTGGTTAGTTCTCATGGCAGGGGCGCTGTTTGGAGCATTTCCCCTAGCCTATAGCACCATTTTGAATGCCCTGTATATCCCAATTATCATCATGATATTTGGGTTCATCTTTCGTGCTGTGGCATTTGAATTTCGTGAATTAGCAAAGCGAAAAGTGTTTTGGAATTTAGCCTTTGGTGCTGGAAGTTTTGCCGCCGCACTCGGTCAAGGATTCGCCCTTGGTTCTGTGTTAAAAGGGATTGAAGTTGATGAGGAAGGGCATTTTATTGGCACTACCTGGGACTGGCTAAGTCTTCCATCGGTGCTGGTAGCTTTGACGTTAATTCAAGGTTATGTCCTAATTGGCTCTACCTATCTGATCTGGAAAACTACAGGTGAATTGCAGGAAACTCACTATAAAACTGCCAAAATTGCTGCTTGGACAACGATGATTGGTGCGATTTTCATCACGATTACGACACCAATATTTTATGAAAGTGCTAGGTTGCGAGTGTTTCAACCACCACTAGTTTTCATTTTTGCCGTCATTCCCTTGTTAGGAGTCGTGTTGATTTCGCAACTCCTTAGCAGTCTCAACCGTAAACAAGAGAGAGCGCCTTTCGTTTGGACTATTCTGCTGTTCGTGCTGTCTTTCATTGGCTTAGGATTAATTGTCTTTCCCTACATCATTCCCCCTGAAATCACCATCTATGAAGCATCTGCCGACCCCAGCTCTTTGGTAATCATGCTAATTTTTATTGGTTTACTGATTCCTGTGATGTTGTTCTATAACCTTTATCAGTACATTGTTTTTCGGGGTAAGGTGACTGGCGGTCACTACGGGGAATAAAAATAGAATTTGCACTCTGAGCGATGTCTAAAGGTTCTAGCTGGTTTGCGGTTTGAGAAAAATTTGATTAGACAGCTTTTTACACAGTAAATTAGGCAAAAATCTGTGATTTATCGAGATATTTTGCAAAAGGGCGAAAAACGAGGAAAGCAAAAAGAAGCACTAGCACTGTTTCTGCGTCTTTTGATACGTCGGTTTGGTGGAATTTAGTCGGAGATAGAACAGCAGATTCGTACATTATCCATCACTCAACTAAAATCGTTAGCTGAGGCAGCTAATATCTCTCCATCTCAAGTTAATCTAGAAGATTAAGAAGCAGTATCCAAGCGATCGCTTCACCTAACACCACTCAACTACAATATAGATAGACTTTGTTGAGATTTGTATAGTTAGGGGTGAAGCTGTTATGGCTCCCGCCGTTTTAATTGAAAATCTGCAAAAGCGCTACGGCACGGTGGTTGCCGTCAAAGATGTTTCGTTTCAAGTAGAAGCTGGAGAAATCTTTGGTTTACTAGGACCCAACGGAGCTGGCAAAACCACGACTCTGCGTGCCTTGTGTACACTCACTACACCGGATGCTGGCAAAATAGAAGTATCTGGCATTTCTGTGTTGGATAATCCTAAATTGGCAAGACAACGACTAGGTTATGTCGCTCAGGAAGTTGCCATAGATAAGGTGCTAACTGGACGAGAACTGCTACAATTACAAGCTGCACTTTATCACCTCCCAAACGCGGTAGCGAAACAGCGCATTGACACAGTATTAGATTTACTTGGTTTACAGGAATACGCCAATAAAAAAACAGGAACCTACTCCGGTGGGTTACGCAAACGCCTTGACTTGGCGGCTGGATTGCTCCATGCACCAGATGTTCTGGTATTAGATGAGCCAACTGTAGGACTTGACATAGAAAGCCGTTTTGTGGTCTGGGATTTTCTACGCAAGTTACGGGCATCCGGGACAACAGTACTGATTACCAGCCATTATTTAGAAGAGATTGACGCGCTAGCCGATCGCGTAGCAATTATCGATCGCGGTGTTGTGATTGCCTCTGGAACACCTTCGCAGTTAAAAGACCAAGTAGGTGGCGATCGCATCACTTTGCGAATTCAAGAGTTTTCCCCCACTGAGGAAGCTGAAAAAGCCAGAAACCTCCTCAAAGGATTACCCTTTGTACAAGAGGTAATCATTAATAGCGCCCAAGGTAATTCCCTCAACTTGGTGGTGACACCCCAAAATGATGCTTTGATTACCATACAGCAAGCGCTGATTACCGCAGGCTTGCCCATATTTGGCATTGCCCAATCTCGCCCCAGTCTAGATGACGTTTACCTCGCCGCCACAGGACGCACCTTGCTGGATGCAGAACTCGCAGCAGTTGCCAATCGCGATCCTAAAGCCGAAAAGAAGCAAAATATGAGGTAGACACTTTTAAATGGTCAGTAGTCAGTTGTCAGTGATTAGTAGCAAACAACCCACAACTGACAACTGACAACTATCAACTAACAACTAACAAAATCGCTATGAGTGTTACTCCTAAATCTGATATGAATTGGCAGCAACTAGCATCGCCCCCAGTGAATGCTGATACTGCTCCCAATTTTTTTGGTGAATTGATACAAGAGACGCTGGCTTTGACTCGTCGCTTGTTTATTCAGTTGCAACGTCGTCCCTCAACCTTAGTTGCAGGAATCATTCAACCAGTAATGTGGTTAGTGCTGTTTGGCGCTTTGTTCCAAAATGCTCCCAAAGGCTTGTTTGGGAGTACGACAAATTACGGTCAGTTTTTGGCTGCGGGTGTAATAGTCTTTACAGCTTTTGCTGGGGCACTAAATGCTGGTTTGCCTGTGATGTTTGACCGCGAGTTCGGCTTTTTAAATCGTTTACTGGTAGCACCCTTAGCATCGCGGTTTTCGATTGTCTTTGCTTCGGCAATCTTTATCATTAGCCAAAGTTTACTGCAAGCAGCAGCGATTGTAGCAGCAGCAGCATTTTTAGGGGCTGGACTACCAGATGCAGTAGGTTTGGGTGCGATCGCCTTGATTGTCTTCCTCCTAGCTTTGGGTGTGACTGCTATCTCTCTAGGTTTAGCTTTTGCCTTACCCGGACATATTGAATTAATTGCGGTAATTTTTGTAACTAACTTGCCGCTGTTGTTTGCTAGCACCGCCTTGGCACCTTTATCCTTCATGCCCAAGTGGTTGCAGGTTGTGGCTACCCTTAATCCTCTCAGCTATGCCATTGAGCCAATTCGTTATCTCTATCTCCACAGCAATTGGGAACTAGATAGCGTAGTCATGCAAGCTCCTTGGGGTGATGTTACATTTGGTGGAGCGTTGCTGGTGTTGTTTGGCTTTGCTGTTGTTGCTTTGCTGAGCATTCAACCCCAACTGAGGCGGACTCTTGCTTAAGATAAGTTAGAGCAATTTAAGGTTCAAAACTCCATGAAAAAACAATTTTTACCAGTTATCAAAGTCTTTGTGGCTACTATAGCAGGAATTGGCTTTAGTTCCTGGCTCTTAGCTCAACCTAGCTCAGCTCAAGTTAGCCCAACTGATGCTTTTCCCAATGGTAGTACAACAGACGAAAATACCAATCCGTTCTCTCGCAGTAACTCAGATAATTTCAACATGTTTGACCTGATTCATCGGGCAAATTTCGGGACTCTCAATTGGGATACTAACGAACAAAACCAACAACTAGACTCAGCAGCAGCAGCTTTTAAAGCAAGGCAACAAAGACTACTTCAGGGTCAACAGCAACAAGGACAGGTAACGCCAAGTTTGCCAGCAATTACACCTGGCACATCTGGAAGTGCTACACCTCCGGTGCTGACACTCCCCTCGCAACAAAACTGAATGAAGAACTAGCTCCTCACCAAAATAGTGTTGAGGAGCTAGCCGCGCGATCGGGAGTTGAAGTTATTTTCTGGCTCAGAATTCAGCACGAATGCGAAAAGTCGAAGTGGTGGTTCGTCTTTGGCGTTTTTGCAGGCTAGCCATAACTCTCAACAACTTCGGTAACTCAGATTAAAGTCCCAGTTTGCTGAAAACATCGCTGGCGTGGGTGGCTGTGTTGACACTAGCGTCAACATGAATGATTTTGCCGTGAGGGTCAATTACATAAGTGACGCGCTTGGCATAACCACCGCCATCAACATCGTAAGCACCGATCAGGGTTTTGTTGGTGTCTGCCAACAAAGGAAAATTCAAATTATATTTTTGAGTGAATGCTTGATGAGAGGCTTCATCATCTGCGCTGACTCCCAGCACTACAACATCTTTACCTTGATATTCAGGTTGGGCATCCCGGAAGCTACAAGCTTGTTTGGTGCAACCTGGAGTATCATCTTTGGGGTAAAAATATAAAACAACTGTCTTACCAGCAAAATCAGATAACGAGACGGTGTTACCGTTAGTATCTTTGACGGTAAATGCAGGTGCATCCGTACCAACTGCTAGAGGCATAATGAACCTTTCCTGTTTCAGATTGTTGATGCCTTTGAAATTTTACAATAATTCACAATATTTAAATGACCTACCCAAAAAACCCCACAAATACGTACATCTGAAAAATTCTGCTTAAATAAGGTAGCTGGTACTAAAAATAGCTATTTTGCAATTAATCTTTATTCAAAAAATTGCCCAACATCCAAAATGTCTAGTGTTGATTCCCAAAACCCACAAACGTTTTCTTATCCCTCTAGCACAGTAGAAAGGGCTAAACGATCGCTAGTTTGTTCTCCGTTCAATATTGTATTGTTTGAAGCGATGCGACACCAGAGTGTGTCATTGAATGCGATCGCGGGTGAAAATGGTGTCCGGTATGGCTATACCAAACGTCTTTTGTCGGAATTAGCTTGCGATAACGCTATTGGCTGGCTCATCCAAGTAGGTGTTCTGCGGCGAGAAGTCGATGGTCAGGGAATTACAGATAGTTTTCGCCTCACTCCTCTAGGTCATCGTTTGGTAGAACAATCCCAAGGAAAAAATTGGTCTGCTCCTTCATTGAGCGATCGCTTATACAATGCAGTGATTCGTTGGTTTAGACTACCTTTTTAGAAAAGAAAACTAAAGAGTTAGGATGAGGGAGTCAAAGGGAACAATATATACGCAAGCATCAAATCCCTTTATCAAATCTTTACCATAATCTAACTGAATTTGCTGGAGAGATGAGGGATACAGGGACGCGGGGAATAAGGGAGACAAGGGGGACAAGGAAGAGAAGAATTTACTTTCCCTGCCCCTCTGCCTCTCTTCCCCTCTGCCTCTCTTCCCCTCTGCTCCTCTGCCCCTCTGCCCCTCTACCCCTCTGCCCCTTATTTTGAAAAACTGATAGTGACTATGAAATCAATTATGGTAGTGGGAACAACATCCCACGCAGGGAAATCACTCATATCTACAGCTATTTGTCGCATTTTGTCGCGGCGTGGTTGGCGAGTAGCTCCCTTTAAAGGTCAAAATATGGCTTTAAATGCCTATGTCACTGCCAGTGGGGGAGAAATTGGCTATGCTCAGGCAGTCCAAGCTTGGGCAGCAGGAGTTGTTCCTTGGGTAGAAATGAACCCGATTTTACTCAAGCCTCAAGGGGATATGACTTCTCAAGTAATTATTAAGGGCAGGCCTGTAGGCAAGGTCAACGCTGCGGACTATTACGAGCAATATTTTGAATTGGGTTGGCGAACAATTGAAGAATCGCTACAACATTTAGGTACAGAATTTGATCTACTGATTTGCGAAGGTGCTGGTAGTCCGGCAGAGATTAATCTTAAGCACCGCGACTTGACTAATATGCGGGTGGCAAAATATTTAAATGCACCAACTTTATTAGTAGTTGATATCGAGCGGGGTGGTGCTTTTGCCCATGTGGTTGGGACTCTAGAGTTACTAGAACCAGAGGAACGCGAACTAATTAAAGGTGTTGTAATTAATAAGTTCCGGGGACAGCGATCAATTTTGGAACCAGGGATAAAATGGTTAGAAGCACGTATTGGTATCCCTGTTGTTGGTGTTATCCCTTATTTTCAAGAAACGTTTCCGGCAGAAGACTCTCTCGATCTGCTGGAACGTAACTCGCATAAAACTCAAGCTGACCTCAACATTGCCGTCATCCGCTTACCGAGAATTGCCAACTTTACCGACTTTGACCCTCTGGAATCAGAACCCAGTGTCTCTGTAAAATACCTCAGCCCGAAACAAGATTTGGGACACCCAGATGCTGTGATCATCCCAGGTACAAAGACCACAATTGCTGACTTGCTACTGCTGCAAAGAAGCGGGATGGCCGAAGCAATACAACACTATGCTGCATCTGGTGGTACAGTAATGGGCATCTGTGGCGGCTTCCAAATGATGGGTCAAATAATCGCCGATCCAGAGGGCATAGAAGGACAAGCCGGTAGATTTCAAGGTTTGAATCTCTTACCCATCAGAACTGTGATTACAGGACAGAAAATCGCCCGTCAGCGCCAAGTTAGCTCGAATTATCCGCAAATGGGCTTACCAGTGAATGGATTTGAAATTCACCAAGGGCGATCGCGTATCGAACAGCCGCCAAGCGATAAACCAGATAGCCAAGCGTTTCAACCCCTATTCGATGATGTTAACTTAGGGTTAGTGGATAGCTGCCAATCAATTTGGGGTACTTACCTCCACGGGATTTTTGACAATGGCCCTTGGCGACGTGCTTGGTTAAATCGCCTCCGTCAACAGCGGGGTTTAAAATCTTTGCCAACTGGTGTTGCCAACTACCGAGAACAAAGAGAGCAAATTTTGGACTCTCTGGCCACTGAAGTCGAAAGCCATTTAGACTTAACACCCTTTTTGTCTTAGCTAAGTTAGTATTTCATGAGTGTTCGCGTCCGCTTTTTACCAGATGATGTTACCATTGATGCCGAAGTGGGAGAAGCCCTCTTGGATGTAGCAGACCGGGCTGGAGTGTTTATTCCTACGGGCTGTCTCATGGGGTCTTGTCACGCTTGTACGGTGGAACTTGAGGATGGAGAGATTATCCGCGCTTGTATTACAGCAGTACCACCAGAACGTGAGGAATTGACGATTAATCTGTTTAGCGACCCAACTTGGTAATTTTTCCAGCCTCAAGATCCAAACGTAGTGTTGTCAAAGCAGGTATGAGGCAATGGTGCGATTAAAGCTGTGGCAGTGGATAGTATTGGCAATACCACTCGCCTCCATTATCACTTTCTTATTAATATCCGCAGGCTTACAAATCCATGCATGGGGTATTAATTGGATCTGGGGTGTATTCACTTTGGTATTCGTGGGTTGGCGTTGGCTACTAGTGAGATGGACTCAACCTGCGGTCAAGCAGGTGGAAGCTGCACTAGCAGAGGTCAGAGAAGAACTGGAATCTGCTACAGATAATGCAGTCGGGCTAACAGCAGGAAGTGACACCACCAATCAGGCAGAAGTTGCACTTCAAGAAATTTTGACAGCAGCAGGGAGCGATCGCCCTATCTGGGAAGACTGGCAAACTTTTTGGACGCGATGCCAAGATTTAGTAGTGGCGATCGCTCGGATCTACAATCCTGAAGTTCAATATCCTCTGCTAAATATTTACGTTCCTCAGGCTTATGGGTTGATTCGGGGAACGGTGGATGACCTAGATCAATGGATGCAGAAGTTATCACCTGCTCTCAATCAAGTCACAGTTGGGCAAGCATACCAAGCATACGAAATTTACCAGAAGTTAGAACCATCCGCTCGTAAAGTCTGGCAAGCCTGGAACTGGGCGCAGTGGCTGTTAAATCCAGTGGCGGCAGTTGCCAACCGAGTCACCAAAGGTTCTAGTAATCGTGCAACTCAGCAATTGTTGGGAAATTTGAGTCAATTGCTTAGGGAAGCTGCCTTGAGAAACTTATGTCGGCAGGCGATCGCACTTTACAGCAGCAGCACACTACCAGCTTCAGCAACTGCTGTTTCTACACCAAAACTACCCACAGCTAAGACTCAAACACTGCGAGACATCCTAACTCAAGCCGAACCAGCCTCAGCTGTTGAGCAAAAACCCGTTAATATTCTGCTGGCGGGGCGAACTGGTTCGGGGAAAAGCAGCTTGATTAATACTTTGTTTCAAGCCGAACTTGCAGCTGTTGATGTTTTGCCCAGCACCGATCGCATTCAAAATTACCACTGGCAAACCCAATCTGGAGAAAGCTTAACGCTTTGGGATACTCCAGGTTACGAACAGGTAAACCGTGGGGATTTGCGAAAGTTAGTGCTTGACTATGCTACAAATGCTGATTTACTGCTGCTTGTCACTCCCGCCCTTGACCCTGCTTTGCAAATGGATGTGGACTTTCTCAGAGATATAAAGGCGGAAGTTGCCGAATTAAGCGCGATCGCCGTCGTTACTCAAGTAGATCGTTTGCGTCCCATCCGCGAATGGCAACCGCCCTATGATTGGGAATGGGGCAATCGCCCAAAGGAAATTGCGATTCGCGAAGCTACTGAGTATCGCGCCAAACTGTTGGCTGACTTCTGTAATTTGGTTTTGCCTGTCGTCACAAAAGATGTAAAAACGGAGCGGGTTTCCTGGAGAGTCGAAGCGCTATCTTTAGGATTAGTAGATGCGATCGCTCCTGCTAAACAGCTGCGACTAGCTCGCTTTTTACGAAATCTAGAAGCCCGTACCGTTGCAGCTGCCAAAATTATCGACCATTACACCTTTCAAATGGCAACTACGCAAGGACTGACGGCACTGCTTAAAAGTCCCGTCCTCCAGTTTATTTCTACGCTGTCAACTGGTTCTCCATCCTTAGCGTATCTACTGGCAGAGCAAATCCCTGTAGAACAGTTGCCTGTTGTAATTGGCAAACTCCAGATGGCTTATGAACTTTTCTCGTTGTTGAATGCTGGCGATTCTAAAACGCTCAACTTTGACCTGCTAGCCCTCTGGCCGCTGCTGTTAGAAAACCCTGCTTCACCTGACCGCAACGCTTGGGCATTTGGTCATGCTCTTGTAGAATACTGGACTCAGAATCTGACAGTTGGACAACTTCGAGAACGGTTTGAGTACTATTTGAAGCAGGTATAAGCTAAAACACATTTAAATAGTTCAGCAAAATTGTTTACGCATGAAGCTAGGTAATACCATTTTGGATTTTAGATTTTGGATTGTGAAAGAGTTAATTGATAAGCTTTTCAGCATTCCATCTGTTGCAATCATTTTCAAATTGGTATAAGAGGAAGGGAGGCAATAGGCAATAGCCAAGAATTATTGCTTATTGCCTTTGTGTAAATACAGCAGATTTCAAGTTGGTGAGGTACAGATAATTGTAAGGGCGAACGTAACAGCGCCCCTACTTGTGTACTTCATTTACCTGAAAAACGCTGTAATTCTGCCGGATTACTCAATACCATCAAAATTCAAAATAGTGTTACCTAGAAATTAAACTATTAAACTTGTTGTATTCCTGGACGACCATCTTCAACCACAAATGAAGCACGCTGACTAATAGTGCCAGATGGGGTTGTGACGTTTGATAGAACTAGGTAGTCTGTCTTCCAAGTTGTGGGAGTTAGCGAACAGCGAACATACCCCCGCTGACCGTTGTAAAATTTAATGTGTGGGTTCTCCGGTAAGTAAGCTTCTACTGCGGGACTGGTATCTGCGCCATCTCCACCAGAACTAATTGAGGTACAGACAAATTCGCTTCCGACAATAGTAGATTCTGGATCGTTAAAGTCAGCCTTTAAATTCATTGCCCAGTTAGAATGCACATCGCCTGTTAAGACGACTGGATTAGATGGTTTGCGCTGTTCTAAAAAGCGCATCAAGCGATCGCGAGAAGCTACATAACCATCCCATTTATCCATGCTGTAGGTTCCACCTTCGCCTACTGTTCTGTCTATTTGAGCAACTATAACCTGCTGCGCCAAAACGTTCCACTTAGCCTGAGAACTATTTAGACCCTTGTATAACCAGTCTTCCTGTGCTTGACCAGTAATTGTTGCCTGTGGATCTAAATTTTCTGGGCAACGTTCTTTAGTACCATCACCACAGGGCTGATCGGTGCGATACTGGCGCGTATCTAAGACATGGAAGGTTGCCAATTTACCAAAATCAAGCCGACGGAACAGTTGCATATCTGGGCCTACTGGCTTGGAAAAGGGTCGGAGCGGCATATGCTCATAGTAAGCTTGATAAGCAACTGCTCGGCGCTGTAGAAACACTTGCGGGTCTTGGTCTGGTTCATTATCGACTTCGGAAATGGCATTAGCATAGTTGTTTTCTACCTCGTGATCGTCCCAAGTGACAATCCAGGGAAACGCTGCATGAGCCGCTTGCAGATTGGCATCAGTTTTATAGAGGGCGTGACGGTTGCGGTAATCCTCTAAAGTCAAAATTTCTGGACTGTTATG
The DNA here is from genome assembly GCF_034531165.2 of Dendronalium sp. ChiSLP03b. Lineage (NCBI taxonomy): Bacteria > Bacillati > Cyanobacteriota > Cyanophyceae > Nostocales > Nostocaceae > Dendronalium > Dendronalium sp. ChiSLP03b. Next base: position 67,312 of record NZ_JAVRBR020000142.1, read on the forward strand.
CTGTCTGACTGCACTTGCTGAAATCCCTCCCTCGTAAATGTAGTCACCAACATGCACTACTAAGTCGAGGTCGTCCTTAGCCAGATATTTGTAGGCAGTGTAATATCCTTGCTGATAGTTCTGGCAAGAAACAAGTGCAAAGTTCAATTTACTCAAATAACTATTCGCAAAAGGAGCTGTACGAGTGCGACCAATTGGGCTAACGTCTTGACCGACATTAAACCGATACCAATACCAAGTATCAGATTGCAGTCCCTCTACCACAACTCGAACTGAGTGAGCTAGTTGTGGAGTTGCAAGTACAGTACCTCTGGAGACAATGCGCTTCATATTGCGATCGCTTGCCACTTCCCAGTGAATAGGCACATTCACAGGGGGCATTCCCCCTCCGTTTAAGGGTTCGGGAGCCAGACGAGTCCAGATAACTACGCTGGTCGGATAAGGTTCGCCCGACGCTACACCCAAAGTAAAAGGATAATTGGAAAATCTACTTTTGGCGATTGCTTGTTGATGAGAAAATTGGTTGGCGATCGCTAAACCAGTAAATGCTCCTACCCCAATAATTAAATTCCGTCGTTTGATCCGACTGTGCAATAACTGCTCAAAACTCCGGTAATCCACCATTTTATACTCCTGGCTAACAGGTAATTCAAAGCACAGCAACATCTAACACGAAGAAGGCAGTTTTAATGAACTTCGTACACCAGAACTAATGAAAGAGTAGCAGAGGGGAGAATAATTCTTAACTCTTGTATAGACGCGATTAATCGCGTCTATACTCAGTCTTAGATGTTATGTTGCTGCCTAAAATACTATTAGTGAGAGATTAATTCTTTGCAAAGGAAGCGTTAATATCAACTTAACTCTTGTATATTTCTAATTTATGCTGTGATTAAAATGTTTAATTTTATCAAAAAAGCATAAGTAGAACGGCTGAAATAATTCACGCTATGTCATTGCGAATGGAACGAAGTGGAATGAAGCAATCGCAAGGGTATATCAATTTTACATTCTGTTACATAGCTAGGTTTATTTTCACCGACTTACTTAATTTAGGTTATTAATTTTTATTTTATTAATATCTGGTGATATGAACATTAATAAATGAAGAATGAAGAATCAATTGGTCATCTTTCATTCTCTATTGTGTTGTACTTAATCTAAAACAAAGCTTAAACTTTAACCTTTTTCATTGATGTTGTCTTTTTTGCGATCGTCCAGCCAAGGCTACAAGCAATGAGAGTACCAGCTAAGCTCATAGGTTCAGGTACTTTTTGGTAAGAAACTGTACCAGAGATGACTTCAGAATTTGGAGAAGTACTGGAGAAAATTGTAAAATCTTCACCAATGATTTCGTAACTTATAGAGTTGGCAGGATTAGCTTTATCCTTGAACAGATAGTCTAATGCAAAAGATGTTTGTCCTGTTAAGAAATCTGTCGAAAATACCAAAGGAAATTCTGGATAGTTGATATCATCTTCTTCGGTGTAAACAGTAGAATCACCCTCAAATTTAAAAGAGAGTGACTTAACTATTGCTACTGGAATAGATTCATCACTAAAAGTTGAATCATCAAAACTAAAAAAGCCATTTCCTTCAGTTGTGGGACTATTAACAGTGAAAGCGTAATTAACAATTCCAGCAAATGCAGATTTTGCATCTACAGTAGTAAAATATAAAGTAACACTAGCAGCAGCAAGCAGTAATTTTGGAACTAATTTCATCTAGGTTTTCCTCACGATAAACTTCTACAAGCAATGCACACTGCAAAGTATAGAAATAGTTTGTTTCTAACTTCCTTTTTTCAAAAGAGGAGTTCAACACTAATTACAAAAGTGATGACAATAAGTTACTCTCCCTTTTCAAGGAAAGGAAATAAGTATCCAAGTATTTGGATTTATCTCATTTTTGGGTCATGAGTTTAAGCAGACTTTAATTGGAGGTAAAAATAAAATCTAATTTAGTTCGTGTTAAAATCAAAAACTGCTCTGACTGAGAATAAAGTCAAGAGCAGCTTGATTTAATACCAATACCCAAACTCACAATTTAGGCATCCTCAAGTTCAAATTGAGCTACTGTCACCGCATTAAAAGCGAAAGCTATAACTAATGGCATTGGACACCTCAGTACAAAGGTAGAAACCACAGCTACGATTGTGCCAATTACCGCAGATATAGACCACAATCTTTCTTCAATGGTTAATCCTTTCTCAGCTTTAATCGATTTGAGGACGTTACTCGGAATTGGTTCAGGCATTACTCCTCCAGGAGGAAAAGCCCAATAGTTATTACGCCGCTCTACAAATAATTCTGTCCAGCCATTTTCTTGGCACCATGCTTCAATCCATTCAACAGAGTAATGTGTCATATCAGTGTTGGTAGTTCAGTTTGTTGAATTTGTGTAGTTGGATATAAATATATGGAAGATTATTGAGTAGTTAACTAATCTCTATCAAGTTATAGTTAATTATCATCTTGTAGAGCTTTATTTAGCATTTGAGACAATCAAAAAATTACGCTCAAACAATGCTTCCTACTCGCCTTAATTAAAAGACTAACAGTGGATGATGGCTGCCGAAGTTAAAAGACAACAAACTTTACCTGGAATAGCTAAAATTAAGAAATATAAACAAATTAGCGAGCGATTCCAGCCCATAAAAATACATTTATCCTAAAATTCAAATTATAAAGTTACAAATTGTAAACATAAAAGTGAGTAACTGCTTTGTGTTAATTTACTGATATTTTAAATAACTTCCTAATGGGACTTAGACAAAAAGGAGCCTGAAAAAATCATCAAACGTATATACAGAAAGACTTTGACATAATTTGATCTTGTTTGCTGATATATCTGGGTTTCAAGCATTTTTGAGCCTTCGGTGTATTTTCCTCGCCCTGTATAGGTTTGAGACTTGTTTTTGCCACAAAAATGTTTAAGTCCCGCTAACAGGAGTTTGCAATTCCATAGCGGAAACTATATCTTGCAAATTAACTCAATCAGTCTTTGGTAACAAATTTTTGGATATTTTTCAGATATGGAAGTGCGATCGCTAAGATTTTTTTAGAGTAGGCATTGTGCATCTTAAAGTTAAAAATTCGTTGCTCTCAGTGTGTTTGCGTCCCCCGTAACTTCTCTGCGTGTCTCTTCTTCAAGCTTACGCTGACCAAGGCTCTCGAAAGTCGGCATAGAGTGTCAGTCCACCATCAATAAATAGGGTTTGTCCAGTGATGTAAGCTGCTTCCTCTGAGGCTAAAAAAGCAACCGCAGCTGCCATTTCATCTGAATTGCCTGCTCTCCCCATTGGAATGTGACTTTCTACTACCGCCTTTTTTTGAAGGTCATCTATCCAAGCTTTATTCATGGGAGTAATGGTTGCTCCAGGACTGATCGCATTCACACGAATCCCACGGTTGGCGTACTCCAGCGCTAAGGTCTTCGTCAAATTTTCCATACCCCCTTTACTGATGGAATAGCTGACGTAAAGCGGACGAGGAATAATTTCATGCACGCTAGAAATATTAATAATCGCGCCACCCCGATCGCGAGAAAGAAAATGCCGGATTACCTCTCGCGCACAAAGATAAGCACCCCGCAGGTTAACAGAGATAACTTTGTCAAATTCGTCTGCTGTGACTTCATGAGATGCTTTTTGGATTTGAATTCCGGCATTATTTACTAGAATGTCAAGACTGCCGAATTTTTCAATAACCGTATTCACCATTTCGATAATGTCTTCTTCTTGAGAGACATCTCCCTGAACCAAAAGGGAGCGCACACTGCATTCTTCTAGCTGCTCGCAAGCTTTTTGAATTGCCATTTCTTTTGTATCTTCTGCTTGTTCTTGCCTCTTGCGGTAATTGATAGCAATGTTGCAACCTTCTTGTGCAAGACGAATCGCGATCGCTTGCCCAATACCAGAACTCGCTCCAGTAATGAGCGCATTTTTCCCTGCTAATCCCTTCATTGCAAGTTTTCCTTTGGACGTTAGGTAGCAGAATCATGCTCCCCTTGACTTGCAACCCTTAGTAACGTCTAGTTGCGTCTGCTAGAAAAAACAAGTTCTTCCCAGAGTTTGCAAGTAGCTTCTGCTAGTTCTTGTTGCTCATCAATCCTATTCATCTAACCTAAATCTATTAATCCACCTTTAGTAGTAGCTGTCTTAAAAATGTTGAGTGCTGAGTAAAAATACTACTTCCCAGTCCCTAGTATCTTTTTCATGCATAGTGATGAAATTTTTTCATTAAGACTGCCTATTTCAACTCACTACGTCTTTTACTTTGCGCTTTTTTAAGAAACTGGACATAAATGGTCGTTCAAAGAATAAATAAAACCAATAAGCAATGATGAGTGACATTGCTGTGCCTACTAAATAAGATGCTGCCGCAAACATGTCTGGAGAAATTGGTAGATAAAACAGGAAGTAACGCACGAAAACCAAAACTGGCCCATGAATCAGATATAGGCTATATGAAAATGTACCAAGTGCGATCGCCCAAGGATGTTGGACTATTTGTAGTATCAGAGGGGGCTGTTTATCTTCTATTAGACATTTAGTCAAGGCAATAAATAAACAAGCAAATGCAAGACCAGCGAAACTTTGATTAATCCATATATGCAATCCTAGTCGTCGCCATTCAGTTATAAAGGCAATACAAGTAAAAATAATAGCCAGCCGACCCCAAGGGAGAAAATTTCTGATAGCTATTAGCTTGGGTTTTTGGGAAAATCCAATATCTGCTGCTGCCATTCCTAAACAGAATACACCTAACAGCCAAGGATTAGCTTGTTCAAATAAGCCATTCAACAAATAGATAGGTATTATGCCAATTGCAAAAGCAATATTAATTAATGGTAATAATCCAAAACGTCTCCAAATTGGTAGCAATAATAGGGGAAACAAAAAGTATATCTGCCATTCTGTTGCTACAGTCCACATAGGTGGGTTAATAGTTGTGTATGTACCTTCACTCAAATTGTGAACTAACAACAGGTGAGATATGACATCAATCAAAGAAAACCTAGGAGAAAATGAGCCAATTCCTGCCTCTTCATTCCATTGAAATCCAGTAAATTTCTCTAAAGTGAAGACCACCGATCCTAGCAGCAGACAGATAAATAGAGCCATATAGTAAGGTGGCAGAATTCGCCGCGATCGCCTTTTAATATAATTAATCAAACTTCCTGGCAAATGACCATTTTCAGAACGCACTACTGGCAGCATCAAAACATAGCCAGAAAGTACAATAAAACTGATAACACTAAATGCACCATATTTCATAGTCCTGACAAAAAATGACCAATGCATAGGCAATTGATCTCCGATTGCTGGTTCAACGTGGACAAGTACAACATACAGAGATGCTAATCCACGTAAACCATCTAAGTAATGCAGATGGATTCTCTTCTCAGAAAATTTTTCTGTGACTTTAGTCATTCGGTTAATCTCCTACTACGTTTTAGCTGGTAGATACCTAGAATTTTTATTAACAGTAGAATCCCTGTCTAATTAATAAGATAGCTAATATATTTTTTCAATTATTTGAAAAGCCCAAAGTAAGCTTTAAGCTTAAAAGTTATTAAATAGAAGTTTGATTTAATTTTTAGACATGCTTATAAACATCTGCTGTACTTTTTTACAAGCAAATTGTATAAAGTTTATTTATTATATAGGAAAGTTTTCAACTCAGAATTCATAATTCAGACAATCGGCAAAAACATTTTAAGACTTGATGGTTTGGGAGAAAGCATTCCCTTTAAAGTTAAGCATCAAAGTACACAAATAAACATTTCTCAGATTACTATAACGACTTCATTACAGCCATTTATTAGAGTCTGCTGCTGTTGTCATAGTTACGTATACAGAGAATTTATACATTTACTAAAGCGCTTTTCTCATAACACTTATAGTATGCTTTAACCATCCTAAAAGAGAGTCACAAATTTTTGATAAAGAAACGGTAAAGTTTCAAAAAAAGATTTAAAGATTTAAAAATAAGTATAATTTTATAGTTAATAAGATTCTAATTTAAGACATTAATTATACTCCTATTAACTTACTATTAATTAAATAGATACTCACTAGCAATCAGAGTAAATACATATATAATAAAGCGATTATTACTCTATATTTTGTGCTTTATTAGACCATATTATCCAGACCCTAATAAATAAATTAGCGCTTCCATGAGGGTTTGATTTTGTTCATCAGTGCCAATGGTGATACGTAATTTATCCTCTAGTCCTGGCTGCTTGAAGTAGCGGATTAAAATTCCCTGTTCCTTCAGTTTTTGATAGAGGTATTCGGCGTTTCCTTGGGGAGGTTGTGTCAGCAAAAAGTTAGTTTGAGAATCCCAAATATGGAAACCTAATTTTTTCAAGTCTGTTGCTAGCTTAGTCCGTGATGCTTTAATCTTGGCCACACAGGCATTTTTATAATCTTGATCGGTGATGGCAGCCGTCCCAACTGCACAGGCGATCGCATCAATGTTATAACTATCCTTCACCTTAAATAATCCATTCAATAGCTTAGGATTCGCTATCCCAAACCCCAACCGCAATCCTGCTAAAGAGTATCCCTTAGAAAGAGTGCGAATCACAATGACATTTTCGTATTCTTTTACTAAAGCTAATGCATTTTCTTCCGTAAAATCCACATATGCTTCGTCGATCGCTAAGACCCCAGATAACTGGCTTGCTAGTTTTCGCAAATCATCTATTAGCACTACATGCCCTGATGGACTATTTGGCGATGCAATGAATGTCACAGACCCATTGACAGTAACCAGTTCTTCTATAGGTAAACTGTAATCTTCTCTGTAGGCAATCTCAGTAATATCCGCAGCTTGCATCTCAGTCAAAGTGCGATATAGGACGTAAGTCGGCATCGGATAAACAACCTTTCGCCCAGGTTCAGCACATGCGCGAATCACTATGCTTAACAGCTCGTCGCTACCATTTCCCACAATTATCCAATCGTTAGGAACTCCTAAGACTTTACTTGCAGCTTCCCGAAACTCTCCCCCCAAAGGTTCTGGATACCGTCGCAACCATTCGCCATCAATCTTCCGCAACACTGCTAGGGCTGCAGGAGAGGGAGGATATGGGTTTTCATTGCTGTTGAGTTTAACAATCTGTGTACCGCGTGGGGGCTGCTCACCAGGAACATAACTAGCCATTGCATCAACATTGGAGCGGAAGTAGTTGGGCATAAACAATTTTTAATTCTACAAAGCGGTACTAGCGGTTTTTGAGTAGGAATTATTAGTTTACTTCACAGTAATTTCAAAATTACCTCGTATTTCCCCTGACTATACAAAGTTTTTGTCAATATATCTTGAACTAGCTCCGCAATCCTACGAATTTAGTTTAGTAGTTGGGTATATGACTATAAAATTTAGACGCACCCAACTCAATGAAGCGATCGCCTTTCGTTAAAATCGCCATGATAGTTCTACTTTCCCTTGGTAGTCTTGGTATTGTTGGGGGAAGTTTTTTTCTCAGAAAAGCTTTTAGCAGTACTAGTCAGTCAGAGATAATAACTGATACATCACGCTATAGAGAAATTCGGAATCAGTTGTGGTCTGATGGTAGCGAAGTAAAACATTTTCCTCATGAGATCCCTGTCAGCAATAAAGGTGTACGCATCGCTTATTCTCCCGGCTTTTTGCAAGGTGGTAGCTATTTCCAAGTTAGGCTAAAACAATCACCAGATAAGATCCAAAAATTACTTTCACAATATAGAAATATTGCTCAACGTAAATATAGAGGTGGTGACACAAACGATCACGCTAACCTGCCTAATGGTGTGCCGACAACTTTCTTCTATACTAGTGATTACTCTGGCGAATCTTTTCCAGCCACCTATGAAATATTAGTATTAAACGCACAAGATAAAGGCAGTCCTGGTTTTAAATGGAATCATGGAGATAGCTACGGCGTAGCTATTGATAGTTCAGCCTCAGAAATTGTTTATTGGGCTGAAAAATGGTAGCTAAAAATTAAGCTTTATGCGAAAAATCGTTGTTGGAGTGATGGGACCTGGAGAAAAGGCTAAAGAAAATGATTTGCGAAATGCTTATGAACTAGGCCAACTCATTGCTCAACAAGGATGGGCTTTGCTGACTGGTGGTAGAAATGTGGGAGTAATGGATGCAGCAAATAAGGGTGCAAAAGCTGGCAATGGTTTAACTGTTGGCATTCTCCCCAACGATAACCAGGATGGTATTTCTCAAGCAGTGGATATTGCAATTTTCACAGATATGGGAAATGCTCGTAATAATATTAATGTTCTCTCCAGTGATGTGGTGATTGCCTGCGGTATGGGTGCAGGAACTGCTTCAGAAATTGCCTTGGCTTTGAAAGGAAAAAAGAAAGTGATTTTATTGACTGATGATGAAGAAAGCCAAGTTTTTTTTCAGAAAATATCCCCAGAAAGTGTTTATGTTGTGGACAATGTAGTACATGCGATCGCTACTATCAAAGCAATTTTATAGTAGTCATTTAGATTCTCAATTATTATAGATGCGATCAGTAACAAATTATAAAGTTTGGTAGCGCTAGCATGTGCCCTATAGTAACTTGATTTTAACTTTATAGATGGAACCAGATCCAAAATCTTTAAATGCCTTTGTCCTATATACCTACCTCTGGCACTGCCCTCATAATTGCCCATCCAGGACATGAGATCAGAGTTTATGGCTGGTTAGAGTTAGCTAGTCCCTTCGTATTTATTCTGACAGATGGTTCTGGACATTCTGGCAAGTCGAGGCTCGATTCAACCACAAAAATTTTAAACAAAGTTGGGGCAAAACAAGGCAGTATCTATGGTCGATTTTCAGATTCTCAAATTTATGCAGCAATTCTAAATCAAGACTTTGATTTATTTATTGGGCTGACTGAAGAATTAGTTGATACACTCAGCAAGATAGAAGCGAAAATAGTTGTTGGAGATGCAGTAGAGGGCTACAATCCTGTTCATGATATCTGTCGCCTAATGATTAATGCCGCAGTTGAGGTTTTGCTGCAAAGAGGATATAAAATTGATAACTTCGACTTTTTGCTGAATAGGAAACCAGATGATTTTCCAGGATCGTTCTCCCAGCAGATGATTCGCCTGCAACTAAATGATGAGGCAATGGCACGAAAACTATTAGCTGCCCAAGCATATGATGAAATTGTTAATGAAGTGAATTCTGCTATTCAAACATTTGGGCTAGAAGCATTCCAAATCGAATGTCTACGCCCGATGGATATTCGTGGCAAAGATGATTGTCAGACGCAAGAAACGCCTTTCTATGAACAGTGCGGTGAGAAAAAAGTGGCATCTGGTTTATATCAGCAAGTACTACGTTATCGCGAACACGTTTATCCACTGGCTGAAGCACTTTGGACTCACATCAAAAAGTTGAGCTAATGCCAAATTGGACAAGAATGTATGATTTGTAGAACAAAATAACGATTGTAAACCATCTGTATCAAACTGTTTCCTATTAATCTTAATTATAAATTACGAATTACGAATTATTAGAATGGGTGGTTTGCGAGTTTTAATTACTAATATTACCCTTGCCTCACGAACTGGAACAGAAACTTATGTAAAAGACTTAGCAATCAAGTTACTCAAGCAAGGCCATACGCCGATTGTTTACTGCACACATTTAGGTACATCGACTCAACCAGATTCCATAGTAGAGGAACTTCGTGTAGCTACAGTTCCTGTGGTAGATAATTTAGATGCAGTAGGAGCGACACCAGACATTATCCACGGACATCATCACCCAGGAACGGTAACAGCTCTGTTGCATTTTCCAGAAGTGCCAGGGATATTTTTCTGTCATGATTGGCTAGCTTGGCATGATTATCCACCTTTACTGCCTCGCATTCAATACTATGTTGGTGTTGATTATACCTGTCGCGATCGCCTCATGCTCAGACATGGAATTTCAGAAGAGCGTGTTCGAGTCATCTACAATTCCGTTGATTTGGACAAATTTTCTCTGCGTCCTTCCCTGCCGAAATTTCCCAAACGGGCATTAGTATTTAGCAACCAGGCTAGCGAACACACCTATTTACGAGCAGTCCAAGAAGCATGTGCCCACACAGGTATTGCTTTAGACGTAATTGGAGCAGGTGTAGGTAATATCTGCACCCATCCAGAAAAGATTTTAGGCAACTACGACCTTGTTTTTGCTAAAGCAAGATGTGCTTTAGAAGCAATGGCAGTTGGTTGTGCGGTGATTCTTTGTGACTATAGGGGTGCTGGTGCAATGGTGACAACAACTGAACTTAGCCAACTCAGACGCTTCAATTTTGGGATTCGCACACTTCAAGAAACTGTGCATCCAGATGTGTTGGTGAAAGAAATTGCTCGATATGACTCTGATGATGCGGCTGAGGTTTCTCGACGAATTCGCGAAACAGCTGGACTTGATGCGACAGTCAATGAGATTGTAGCTCTATATCGAGAAGCGATCGCCACTCACCAGACACAACTCATAGATCCCAAAATAGAGGCAAAAGCTGTCTCAGCTTATTTACATAAGTGGATACCTCGATATGGAGAATACGAACTGCTGCAAGTCCGCTTTTCTCACTTGCAGACTGAATATGAACGACAACAGACCGAATATAGCCAAATACAAACTGAGCTTCAGCAATTCCAACTCAAGGTTAATCAATTGCAGGTTGAACATGCACAAATAGTCGATCAATTACAGGCTGAAAATGTCCCAATAGTCAATCAATTGCAGGCTGAAAATGCACAAATAAAGGAACAGTTTGCTCAACTTAAAATTGAACGCCAACGTCTACAAACTGAGGTGATCGCTCTTTACAACTCAACAACAATGCAACTGCGTCAGCGCTTACTCAAGCTGCCAATTATAGGTAGAATAGTTCGTTTGCTATATCGATTAGTTATAGGTCGATTACCACTTTAACAATAAAGATAGAGGGCGGAGGGGTAGAGGAGTACAGACGTTCTAAAAAGCGCTCTGGCTTAAACAGCTTAGGTTCTGGGTAGATATCTGAACGATGATGAGTCAAATAGATGCAGATATACAAGAACATTCCTTTTGGTAAATCGTAACCCATAAAATGCATGGGATATCGCAGAATTCGCAGCAAACAAAAAAAGCAACTGGGTAAATCCGCAGTGTTTCTGAACAGACCGCATTCAAATATCGTAGTTGAGCAATTTTGATTGGATCTCCATTGGTGACATCAATAGAATTGAGTTCTTGTAAAAGTTTTTCGCGGACTTCTGGGACATAGTGAATCCAATATAAAGCCTAAGCTAGAGCGATCGCTGTAGTTCTATGCCCAGCAAATAGCATGGTCATCAACTTATCGCGCAATTCCACATTTGTCATTGGTTGACCTTGTTTATCACGAGCAGATATTAACAAGCTCAGGGTATCTTCACCTGCAAATTCAGCTTGAGTTTGACGCTCGTGAATTTCTTGGTAAATTAGTTTATCAAATAACTGTCTTTGCCGCAGGAAATTTCCCCAAGAACTCCAAGCCTCTAATTCCGAACTAACATTTAACGGTTACAGGTGATTTGCTTGCATGTGGTCGGCGTATTCTCGGCCAAATGTGCCTTAAGGATAATGACTCAATTGCTTTAGATCGATTTTGGGATAATATCCCACTACCTGTTGCAGTTTAAACTCTACTAGCGGATCGACGTTTGCACCCAATGCATCGGCTTTGAGAATCGTAAAATTTCCAACGTTTTCCGAATTTTTGTAAGCCTGAATTGCTTTGTAGAGTTTTTTCAGTTTAAGTAGCATAAATAGACTTCTTCCATCAGCAGCAAACTACTGACCAAAGTTACACCCATTTGAAAAATGATTGCGACAGATGGATTTATATGACCCAGATGTACAAAGTCATTCCTAATCCAAAATGGTATTACGCTTTTTTGCTAGCTTGCGCGACTGTAAAACTAATCTCCTGACCATAGGAAACTCAAGGGTATGACCATCAGGATCTCGGATGAAAGCCCAGTAACGGACAGGATGACCCCAGTCATTTGGCCCTTCTAGCAGAAGTGCTTCTAACTGCGCCTCATTACAAAGACAATCGACTTCCTCGCGGGTTTTACAAGCTACGCCGAGATGAGATGCGGGTGAAAGTTTACCTTTGACTTTAGCCACTTGGATCAGCACAATCACGAACGGTCGAGTCCAAATCACCAATCCAAGCAACGTCTACTTGACTTGTAGAATTGGTGCGGCGATGCACAACTTTCATCCCAGCATACTTGGCATAAAATCAGATGCTTTTATCGATGTCGCTAACCTCAAGTGCGACGTGGGTAAAACCAAAATCAGACATTTGAGGTTTCCTTTATTGTCGGTACACACAACGTTAGCATACCGTAGCGATCGCCTGATTTCGCCACTAGTACATCTACAACTTCCCAGAAGTTCTAATTATCTGAAAGGTCTACTTTGCAAGCTGCTCCTCTTTGTAAGCCGTGCATAATTAATGGAATGTCAAACAGTCCTATATTGGCATCTGCAACGGTGGTGATTATTTGATATCTGAGACTAATGGTGTCATGAGTAAAAAGTACTATTCATCTCCTTGCCTAGCTAGGGAATCTAGAATCTACGCAATAAAATAGATGTTGCAAAAGTGTGATTGCATAGCACACTAAATCTCTATCTAGCAAGCTAAAATGTGCTATAAATAACTTTGCTTACCGTAAATATATATATTTTTGCTACGATGCTGCATTTATCTTTAAATTGAGCCTTTGCCCTTAATACGAAAGCTTTATGGGGCACTCATGACTTATTAAATGCGTCAACAATCCTGGTGTACTAATTCTGCCTCAGTTTCTTTGAGGCAAAATTTTCGGTGCGTCGCATTGAATAAACGAGTATTAACTAACCAATTTATAGTAAGCATAAATGCTTGTAAAATATAAGGCTAGTAGGTTCCGTCATAGAAATATGCGATAGCAAGTGTGGGTAGCTAACAGATTGTTCAAACCTATGAAATTAAGTTTCCTTCTCCAGGGTTGGCGGCAGAGATGCGCTACGGTGAGGCGGTCGCAGTCTTGGATGCCACTTCCTCCACTTGGGGAAACCCCAAGACCAGAGTGGCTACGCTTTTCGTTGATTGCGAACTTCCAAACCCAAAAGGCTTTTCGTCAGACATTGCTCAAGAGCCTTTTCCCGATCCTAGTTTTGATATCGTTTGTCACGGTATTGCTGGTGAGTAGTTTCACCCCTGCGATCGCGCAACTACCACGTCAGGAAATTCGTGGGGTTTGGATGACTAACAATGATTTTAATACGCTCAAAGAACGCACCAAAGTGCAAGAAGCCTTGAATCAACTACGACGGCTGAATTTTAACACGATTTATCCTGTAGTGTGGAATTCCGGTTATGTAATGTATCCTAGCGCCGTGGCACAGCGTACAGGTATCCAGCCTTTTGTCTTGCGAGGTTCAGATGGACATGACATTCTTACAAACCTCATTAACCAAGGTCATCGCAAAGGATTACTCGTAGTTCCCTGGTTTGAGTTCGGTTTCATGGCCCCTCCAACCTCAGAACTGGCGTTGAATCATCCAGAATGGTTCACCCAAAAGCGAGATGGTAGCCAAACTTCGATCAGTGCTGCTGGTGAAGTGATGTGGCTCAATCCCTTCCATCCAGAAGTACAGCAGTTTATCAGCAGTCTCGTCCTAGAAGTCGTCACCCAATATGATGCAGATGGCATTCAGTTTGACGATCACATGAGTTTACCCCGTGAATTTGGTTATGACCAATACACAGTTAACTTATACACTCAGGAAACTAAGAAAAATCCTCCAACCAATCCCGAAGATCCAGTGTGGGTGCGCTGGCGAGCAGATAAAATCACAGCGTTCATGGTACAACTCAACCAAGCTGTGAAACAGAGAAAACCCAAAGCGATTTTCTCCGTATCTCCTAATTACTATGACTTTGCTTACAAGTTTCAGCTGCAAGACTGGCTCACCTGGATACGGCTGAATATTGTAGACGAGCTAATTGTGCAAATTTATCGTCCTGATTTACAAAGTTTTATTGCCAATATTGCCCGCCCAGAAATTCAACAAGCCCAACGAGTTATACCAACTGGAATTGGGATCATGACAGGGTTGCGAAATCGTCCAGTTTCAATACAACAAATTCAATCTCAGGTACGGGCTGCCCAAGGACGTGGTTTAGGTGTCACCTTTTTCTACTATGAAAGTCTCTGGAATGAGTCCCCAGAACCTTCAAGTGAGAGGCTAGCTGCATTTCAAAGTCTCTTTCCTGCTCCTGCGTTCCGCTCTGCGATTGAATAACCTCATAGCAAGGCTTGTCATCAGGGATAGAAACACAACAGCAGTAGTCTAAATTTGGCAGATCCGTACAAAAATCCTACTTTAGATTGTGATTCATCTGTTTAGTTTCCATCTTGTTACACCATTGACAAGCCCATTTTTACTAGATAGTTTAGGCAGACATTTGCAAATTAAAATCCTTAACAAGCAAAGCTCTGCAAGACACTTGTCTTGTTTCGTCAGTTTAATTTTAGCTAGCTGAGTGATATCAAATAACTCCTCTTTAGGGGAGTCAGTAGTCATTGGTCATGCATACAGCTCGTTTGAGCTCTTTAAATAAAAGCCCAAGGTTCAGGTCCTAATGCTCTTAAAAAGGTATGAGGATTCTTGGTGCCAGCTCCCTTTTCAATGTCGTAGGGCTGGGCGATAAAACAACCTTGGTTGCCCCAGAAAAGATGGAGTGTGGCAATAACCGACTGAAAGTTCACGCTATCCCCTCCTAACTCAGTAAAGTGCATACACCATTGTTGCTTACAACCCAGGACAGTGGGCTATTTGAGGGGTCGAAAAAAACTTTCCAAAGAAAATTGGAAAAAGAGTTGACACTGAAGGTTAGGTTAGCTATATTGGATAAGTGCCCAAGAGACGGACGCGAAAGAGCGGCGCTCGAGAGGCGACCGAACCATGAAAATATTATAGTTTGAAAGCCATTATACCACAAGTAGCC